>JANNEE010000050.1:0-4656 GCA_031388325.1 Deinococcales bacterium | reverse complement strand
CGTTTGAACCAAAAAACTTTAAGTACACTGCCAGCACCGATGAGAGTAAAGCCCTGAATGCGCTGCCAGGTTCAGCAATAATAATCGCTGGGGCGGGAATGCTGACCGGCGGGAGAATCCTACATCATCTTCGCAATAATTTAGGCAACAAAAACACCAGTGTCGTGATTGTCGGCTACCAACCCCAAGGTGGACTTGGGCGCTTACTGATAGATGGTGTGGACAGCATCAATTTATTTGGCGAGAAAGTCGCGGTTCATGCTCGAGTCTTCACGGTCGGTGGATTTTCTGCCCACGCCGACCAAACCGAATTACTGGATTGGAGCAAAGGCGTATCTGGTGAAATTCGTTTAGTACACGGCGAAATTAAAGCCATGGAAGTGCTGCAACAAAAACTGATTGCTCGAGGGCAACAAAGCAGTCTTCAAGCTGCCATGATTCCCGTTCCTGGCGACACTGGCAATAAGGGCGGCGAACCAGAATAGAAACTCATCTTTGTGTCATGCGTAAACTGGCACGTTCACACAGCACTTCTAGTACCTCAAACATGCACAGCACCTGATACTGACGAACCCGAGTTGGCTCGAGAACGGCTGTTTCGAGCCACAAACTGCCCTGCACCTCATCGTAACTGCTGCTCAAGTTGCCGCGAAAATCATCTAAGTGCGTGACCGACCAAACCCGAACGCCGCTAAACTCAAAAAAACATTGTTCTGTTCCCAAACCACCTTCGGAGGTGTACTCGAGATGTAAACTTGCCTCGAGTTTCAACACACCCTGCCCATACTCGAGACGCTGCAAAATCAGTGCTTCACGCCCACGCAGAATCCCGTGCCTGGTTTTAATTGGCTGGTAGTGGGGCATAGCAGCCTCTTTACTTCACTTGCAACGCAAGTCTTTGCGCCTCGAGCAGCGCTGTCTTGGGGTCAAGTCCGCCTTTTAAGCTGCGTTCCATTTGGGCTTCGAGAATATCACGCCATTTTTGGTACTCGAGCAGGTGTGGTGGGTTGTAGGCTTTTTCTAAGGCTTCTATCCCAGCTTTCATGATTGGTTCGTTGACAAAATCACCCAAGGGTTTAATCGCACTTTGGCGCACTGGCAGGTAATAGGATTCTTTGACAAAACGCACCACATTTTCGGTACGGGTCAAAAATGCCCAGAATTCAAATGCGCCTTTAGTTTCGGCTTCGGGGTTGCCCTTGGGAATAATCAGTTGTGATTCGCCCGCCAAGGTACGTCCCGGCATGGCAGAAGCCCCAATTTGAAAAGGTAGGACATCTTTAACCAATGGGTAAGCACTGGTTGGAACAGTCACCATAAAGGCTTTGGTTCGTACCCAGTCTATGACCGCAAAGTTAATTTCGGCAAAATTTCGCACAATCGCTTTGCCACCTCGGGTTAAGTCATACATCATTTGTAGGGTTTGCATCGAAGCGGTTGAATCAAAATCGGGTTTGTTATTGTTGTCTAAAATATTACCACCTCGGCTCGAGACCATCGAACCAAAAATCCAGCCATCCACAAAAAAGATTGCGCCTTTGCTGGTGCGGTTGGTTAGGGCATTACTGGCTTTAATATAATCATCCCATGAACGCGGCGCAGCTAAACCCTTTGCCTTAAACGCATCGGCGTTATAGGCAGTAATCAAGGTACTGGCAGCCCAAGGCAAACCAAAACGCTTATTATTTACCTGCCCGTATTCCCAGATGGTGTCATTAAAATCTTGGACTGTGCCTTTGGGCAGTGTCTCGAGCAAGGATGTGGCATCAAGTAACTGGTTGCCTAGGGCTAAGCGCGTAAAAAAAGCATTGTCTATCTGCACCAGACTGGGCAAATCACCTTTGGCTGCCAAAGCCGCTTGGAGTTTAATTTGTATATCCTTAAAATCACCCGGTTCAACCACTTCAACACTGTATTTATTTTGCGAATTATTAAATTCCTTAGCAAAGGTTTTTATTAAAGCTGCACTGCTTTCACTTCCAACATAATGCCAGAAGGTAATTTTAGTTGGGGCGGCGGCTCGAGACGACAAACCAAGCAAAGCGGCAGCTACTGCCAAAATAGGAAGAACAAGCCATTTCATAGAGGTAGTCTATCAGGAATGTCGGATGAGCCTCATGAAAGAATTGTCAAGAAACCTTTTTGGTTGCCCCGCCGACCAGCTATTACCCTCGAGCAACGTTAGACTTACTTTATGAATATCGCTGTCTTATGTCATCCATCGGCTGGTGGCTCTGGGGTTGTAGCAACCGAACTAGCATTGGCTTTAGTGGCTGGCGGACACCGTGTCCATATGATTGCCACCCAAGTACCTTTTCGCTTAAATGCGATGCGGCTTCCAGACCTCGAGTTACCAAGTTTAGACAATAATTTTGAACCCTTGGGCGGCGAAGTGATGTTCCATGAAATTCAAAATGCCAATTATCCACTTTTTGACCAACCACTGACCAGCCTCGCAGCCGTCAATACCTTGGTCAGTGTGATTGAAGAACACAATATAGATTTGGTTCACGCCCATTATGCAATTCCACACGCCACCAGTGCGCTTTTAGCCCGCGATATGGTAGGCGGCAAGGTCAAGGTCGTGACTACACTGCACGGCACAGATGTAACCCTGGTTGGTCTCGAGCCGAGTTTTTTACGCACCACCCGTTATGCCATCGAAGCCTCAGATGCAGTCACGGCAGTGTCGGATTATTTGGCAGACCACACCAACACGGTCATGGGCGCAAATAAAAACATAGATGTGGTTTATAACTGGGTGGATACCGAACGTTTTGCTCCGATTACCGACAGCACTTACCGCAGCCGTTTTGCTCGAAGCGACGAAAGCCTAATTGTTCACGCCAGTAATTTTAGGGAAATCAAACGCCCCAAAGATGTAATTCGCGTTTTTGCCAATTTATTAAAGCACCAAAAAGCGCGGTTGATTATGATTGGTGATGGACCTGAACGCCTGCCAACCTTAGAGCTTGCCAAAAGCATGGGGATTGCCAAGTATGTACATTTTATTGGTACTTTCCCGAATGTTGAAATGATTTTTGGTGTCGCTGACTTACTGCTTCTTCCCTCGAGCAAAGAGAGTTTTGGGCTGGTGGCACTCGAAGCCATGGCATGTGGCGTACCCGTCATCTCGAGCAACGCTGGCGGGCTACCCGAAGTGGTCTTGCACGAAATAACTGGTTTTACCCTGCCGATTGGCGATGTGGCTGGCATGTCCGAGGCTGCCATAACCGCCCTCGAGCAGTTGCCACAAATGCGAATCGCCGCAAGGCAACGCGCCGTCAAGGAATTTCACCCTGATGTAATCCTGCCAAAATATATTGGAGTCTATGAACGGACACTAAAACCATTGGGGTGAAATTGTTTTTTCTCGAGCAGTTATGTCTATTATCGCTTAGAATAAATCTTGTGAAAGCAAACATTATTGTTCTTGGGGCTGGGATTATCGGCTCAAGTGTGGCACATTTTTTGGCTTTACAAGGCGCAAAAGTTCTGGTTTTAGAACAAGACCCAAAAGCTGCCACTGACCAAACTGCCAGCAGCAGTGCGGCTCGAGCCACTGGTGGTTTTCGCGTGCAGTACGGCACAAGCATCAATGTGCAATTGTCTTTGTTGGCGCGGCAACTACTGCTTGATTTTGAGAACCAGACAGGTGTTAATCCGGGTTACGAGCCACATGGTTATTTGTTTTTAGCCACTTCTGCCGCCCAATTACAGTCTTTAGAAGCGGCTTTGCTGGTACAACAACAAACGGGTTTAACGGTGGCTCGGGCAGTCAATCCAATAGAAATTGCCCAACTTAATCCCGCCCTGAATTTAGAAGCTGTACTCGGCGGAACATTTTGTCCGTGGGATGGTTTTATTCGTCCGCTCGAGATGCTTAGAGGTTTTGCGGAAACTGCCACGCAGCACGGCGCAGAATTTAGGTACGGCATCAAAGCCAAACTCGAGACTCGAGATAAAAAAGTTGTGGTTATCACACCCGATGGGCTGCTAGAAGCCGATGCAATTGTCAATTGTACAGGTGCATGGGCTGGAACACTCGGGTTAGAGATTCCAGTCACCCCAGAAAAACGCCAAATTGCCGAGACAATAGAAACAAAGGTTTTACCCCCAGATATGCCAATGAGTATTTACTGCGATTCGGGTTTTCATTTGCGGGTACGCAATTCACGCGTGCTGCTGCTGCGTCCAAGTTTAGTTACTTCCAATCATCCTTTTGACCTCGAGCCGGACATGACTTGGTTAGCCCCAATGCAGCAAGAAGCTGATACTCGAGTTCCGGTTTTACAAAATGTTGCGATTGCTCGGACTTGGGCTGGATTGTACGAAAACAGTCCAGATAAACATGCGCTTTTTGGTCAACATCCCGAGTACGCAAATTTTTATTTAATCAGCGGCTCAAGTGGACACGGCACAATGCACAGCCCAGCTTTTGGGCAACTGATGAGCCAGTTAATTCTGACCAACAAAACCCAAAGCCTGAATATGCACCAACTGCGCCCAGAGCGTTTTGCTGAAAATGATGCGATTATTGGCAACAGTTTATTGTGAAACAGCCTAGTGCTGTTATCGCTCAGTTTTTACACTTTCCTACGCTTACCCTTGCGTCCTTGGCGAAAATTGTTGTGGCGTGTAATCTGTTGGTCAGAG
>JANNEE010000035.1:0-2288 GCA_031388325.1 Deinococcales bacterium | reverse complement strand
ACATCATATTTTTGACTTTTAGTGAGTAGGTCTGCATTCAAATGACTTTACCAAACCGAGAACCGAATGACACTATTCTTGAAATCGGGAAGTTATTCTGGGACAAATCCTTAACCAAGTCTCGAGGTCAAAAAGACACTCGAGTCCTCGGGCTTTGCGCCGCAAATAATGCTCAAGTCGCATATGTACCGATTGGCTCTCGAGCAAAACCAAGTTCTCAATTGAGTTATTGCATGGATTGCCATCAATGTGATGCACAACCTCGCGGTCAGTCAGCAACCGTCCTAATTTGGAAGATACCAAGATTCGATGCTGATAAGCACCTGTCTTTGTGATGGGGTGAATACTGCGTCTATAGCTGTATTTTTTCATGATTTATACTCGAATAGATTAGTTTTTATATAAATAAATCTTAGTTAAGTTATATAGATTATTTTAGCATAGTATGCTAATTTACTCGTGTAACCAGAAAAAGTATCGGCGTAATGTCCATCAAACCCGTATTCAATGTTCTAAATACAACTTGGAGCTTTATGCAAAATCCCGACGAAGCCTTTGTCTTCGCTTCGCAGCAACTTAAACGTATCCTGCGAACCGATCCCGTCTTACCGATCAATCATCTCGAGCATCGCTGCGATTTAACCCCCACCCGAGAACGACTGCGATTATCTGAACGTAAATGGCTCGATCTATGCCTAGAAGCCCAAATCCACACTGCTATGCACTACACCGCCCTTAGTAAAGGCTCAAGAAACCCCGAAAAGCACTTTTTTGTGTGTGCGTCAAGCAAAACCGCAAAATTAACCCATTGGAACATGAGGCAATTGTCTGGGATGGCTGGGGTACGTTTTTGTCTTGGCATCCACCCCGATCATTGGGAATTAACAGCCTTGAATCGCACCAATACCCCAAATCAGGCAATTCCTGACGCGATTATTCACCTCGAGCCACGCACATTAGAGGCTGGAAAAGTAAAACGTAATTGGCATAATGATTTTGGCTACCTGAATAACATTGCCGTAGAGTGGGATAGTGGCAGTGCGGTTCGCACCTATCTCGAATTAAAAGTGAAAGCCTACACCGAGATAGCTTACTACCAATTGTGGGTAGCGCCCACAATTGGTAGAGCAAAAACCCTGTGTGAGATTTGCCTAGATGTCCTCGATCATACTCGTTTCGGAATTTTAGCGGTGGATTGGCGCACCGGTCAGTGTCGTGGGCGCTATTTGCCGAAGCAAGGTACGCACCTATCCGCAGCCCTCGAGCCAACCATGAAGGCGGTGCATCAGCCGTGGAAATGGTAATGACCTATACACCCTCCGATGATTGGTGGGTTCACCATCGGAGACTAATCGGAGGCTGCACAATTCTGAGGGTGCTTCCGTACAGAGGTGCAAAAACCCCATTTTTTCTGAAAATAGACTTAAAAAATCAGAAAACTCCTGCTTCTCGAGTGGACTCAACTTCAACTCTCCGACACTTTCTTAAGCACTTTCCGATGCTCGTAGGAGTGCCGTCGGTGGCTCAGCAGCAGCCATTTGGACTGTCTACCCACTCGGGTAAGTTAACTATGTCAGATGCTAACTATCGGTGCAATCAGAAAAACTTTGTTTCAAAAAAACCTTTCATTTTGGAGGACTCAGCTCATGCCGAATACCGCAGATCTATCTAAAACACTTGGGATTTCTTATTCACGAACTTCCGATGTGTGCAATTTCTTTGATGAACTTGTCAATAAGCCTATCCAGCGTGTGGGTAAGTCGCAATCCAGATTGATTTCTGATGATCAGGAGCGACTAATCCAAATGTGCTACCAAACCTATTTAACCAATCCGAAAGCAGGATCTCTTGAGGTACAGATGAAACTATTATTGGGTCGCTATAGCTGTCTGAGACCAGAACTACAACGGATTTATGATGCCGAGCAACGCCCTCGAGAGCAACCAAAACCGCAAACAGCGCAACGACCGAGTACGCAAATAGAGGTGCGACCACAAGCAGAACAGCCGTACATCAATAAAACTCGAGGTACCGTGACCGAAATCTCAAGAAGTGGTGCCGAAGCAGAGGATTCGCCTACAATTCGAGAATTAATGCTGTCGTTACAAGAGCAAAATCAAAAACAAACCGAGGGATTCCAGCGGGTTTTGATCGAATTAGCCGAAAAATTCAATTACGCCATCACAAAAGCAGAGAAATCATCTCCAACCAATGCTGATCTGATTAAACTGCGAGAACAAGTGGAATGGAAACGACTTGTTCTCGAACAAAAACTTGTTGTGGAAGCC
>JANNEE010000019.1:0-10334 GCA_031388325.1 Deinococcales bacterium | reverse complement strand
CGGGTGCAAGAAACGATTAAAATCCCAGAAGGAAGCTCGAGCCAGTAAAACTTATTTTTTGCTGATAGCACACCCAAAATCAGCTATTTTGCGATCATTTTGGTAGGCTGCGCCCATGCCTTTATTGGCTAGCGTCTGTTCGGTCAAAGGCACAACACAAGACAGTTGTTCGGTGCTGGAGATTTGAAAAACCATTACTAAATTTTTACGATCACTCGGCACAACCCCAGAACCTGCCAAAGCTGGGGCAGTGGTTTTGAATGTAGCGTAAACCCAGTTGGTTTTGTCTAAGCGTGGTGTTCCAGTCAAAGAAAAATCAAAAGCGATTTCTTTTGGAGCATTAAAAACCACCTTCCAAACTTCATCTGATTTGAGTGGGAAGTCGAAATTGAATTTTGAAACAAAAGCAGGACTACAAGAAGCAAGGAACAACGCCAAAGCAACACCAACAAACCATTTCATTGCTCGAGAATACCTGATTTTAGCGCTCTGTGGGTTGTCCTAACAAACCCGCTTCGGGGTTTAGCATCAGGGTGCGCCAAGTTCCAGTCTCGAGTGAATAGGTAATTGCTCCATCTCGGTCGGTGCGAAACGCCAAAGGGCGGTATGGTTTTAGGCGTTCCAGAACATCTTTGCTTGGGTGTCCGTAAGTGTTGTCTGCGCCGCTCGAGACCACCACAGCTTTGGGTGTGGTACGACGCAAAAGTGTTTGGCTGGTGCTAAATCGGCTACCATGATGCGCCAGTTTTAAGACATCTACCGCGCCTGGATTCATTGTGTCCTCGACTTGGCTGGGTGCATCCCCTAAAAAAAGCAGACGTTTACCTTTGAACTCGAGACTGAATGCCACCGAATTGATGTTGTCGTCCTCCAAATTAAAAGGTGGGGCAGGATGCAAGAATTGAATCGTGGCAGCCCCAAGTTTCCACTGCATTCCACGCCCGACCACTCGAATTGGAATATTACGGCTTTTGGCAGAAGCAATCATTTCGTCCCAAACGGTATCTTCGCCAAACGGTTTGTCATGCCCAATAATCAGGCTCGAGACTGAAAAATGGCGCAGTACCGCGTTTAGCCCCTCGATATGGTCAGTATCGCCGTGTGTAGCAATCACGGTCAGGCTTTTGACCCCAAGACTCCGCAAAGCCGGCACGATCACCCTTGCGCCCATATCAAAGTCCGATTGGGGTGTGCCACCACCATCCACGAGAATATCGCCAACGGGCAATCGAATCAGGGTGGCATCGCCTTGTCCAACGTCCAAGTAAATCACTTCGGCATGGGTTCGATTTGGCAATGCCGTAACCAGCACCGATGCAAGCATCACCGCCAGCATTTGATAGGGGCGCAGCCAACCAAGCAGCGCCGCATAAATGGCAGCCAGACTGGCATAAAACGCCACATAACCAAGTGCGGAAATACTGCCCCACTCGAGAACAGGCGCGTTAGAAAAAAACTTTGCACCCTCGAGCATTAGCCAAGCCAAAGGTTGGACTGCCAAGTTGATAATCCCACCGGCTGGACCAAGCAGCCCCGCGATAAAACTTAAGACAACAAGCGGCAACATCAGCAGTTCGGCAAACAAATTACTGATAGGAGAAATGAGGGGAATTGCGCCAAAACTCGAGGCGCTTAATGGCAAAGTCAATGCCTGAGCCGCAAGGGTGGTTGCAAAAACCCCCACAACCCAAAACCTGACTCGAGAAAATGTCAGGAATTTCAAACCCCAAAGTTGCGCCCACCTTGGGTTTAAGTCGTTTTCATCTGGGCTTTTAAGGCGCAAGACCACAAGAATTGGCGGTACAAAAAAGACCATACCCAGCACTGCCAAATACGAGAGTAGCCAGCCCAAATCTGCCAGCCATGCAGGTTGCCACAACAACGTCAGAACGGCACTTAAACCAATCGTGGGTAAGACCTCGAGTTTTCCACGCCCTAACCAACCCGTGACCAGCACGGCTAAACCCATCAAAATAGCCCTAGAGACGCTTGGCGATGCCCCAACCACTGCCCAATAAGACAGCAGCACCACAATCAGCACAGGAAAACGCCAGAGCATCAAACCTCGAAGCGCAAACGACGAAGCCAAAACGATGATGCTCACTTGCTGACCGCTAAGCGCCATAATGTGAGCTAAACCACTCTTTGCAAAAACATCGCGCCAAGCTGTGCCGTCTTCAGCAACTGGAATACCATTGAGTTCATCGGGGTCACCAAGCGCCACCCCAGTCATCAGGGCGGCTTCTCGAGGTTGCAGACCAACCCGCACTCCCGAACGCACCCACGCCCGAGTTGCCCCCAAAATACCCGACTCGAGTGCAACAACTTCTTTTGCTTTGAAGATATACCGCGCTCCTCGAGACAACATCCACGCCCCAAGGTCAAAGACACCTGGATTCCTAAACCACTTTGGGCGCTCGAGTTTGCCTGTAATGCGGTACACCCCCATCTCGAGGGCTGGTTTAACCCGCAAAAATACCCGAGCCGCCCCAGTGCCAAAAAAACGCCCATCATAATCACCAGTTAGTGTGATGGTTTGACCAATAAATGGCTCGAGGTTATCGGGCAGCACTCGAGTTGCATGGCTGCGCCACCACGCCAAAGGACAAAGCAGCAACGCCAATACCAAAGCGTAGCGCACAGCTTGTGGGAACTTGGATAAAAGGGCTGGTAATGCCAAGGCAGCCACAGCAAACGCCGTCCAAAATGGTAATTCTAAACGCTCGAGCAGCACCCCAAACACCACACTGAATGCCCCAAAAACAGGGAAGTTCAGTAGACTCGAGGGTTTAAGCATAGATTATTGAATTGGATTACCAATTGCCCCACTGCACGACGCACCGAGTTCAGGTGTTTGCTTACCCTGCATGTAGGTACGAATAAATTTATCTAAGCGCTTGTCATCTGCCTTTTCTACACCGACCCGCACACCCCATGCCACCGCATAAATGGGTTTACTGAGCGCCCCAAATGGTGAGGGACTGACCACCGTGTAGGCTCGACCTTTGACCAGATCACGAATTTTTTTAATTTCTTCTGCCGCTAAGTTGGGTTGATAAGTAATCCAAACTGCGCCATGTTCTAAACTATGAACCGCATTTTCGGCGGCAATTTGCGTTTCGTAAACACCGCAATTTTGCCAAGCAGGATTATGCTCCCCACCGGTTGGTGGATAGGTTGGATAAGATAAACGCCCTTCCTTGTGTCCTTGAGTGACCGTAAAGGTCTCGAGTCCTTCAATGGTCATGTCTTCGGGGGCGCAAGCCGCTAATAACAGACTTAAGGCGATGGGAATGAGTAGTTCCTTCATAGCAGTATTTTACGCGATTATTGGTGTGTGGATTGTGTGCTATAGCTACCGGTAGACACCCTCGAGTTCGTCCAATACAAAAAGGCAAAGGGCGAAAGTAAACCCTTTGCCTTTCGCCTTTTACTGCCTTTATTTTTTAATTTCTTTAATCACATCATCGGACAAATCTGTGCCTTCAGGGTCGGCGTAAATAACCAAACCCGATTGACTGGCAATGGCTCTATCCATGACCAGCACAAAGCCTTGGGCTTTAGCAACTTTACCAACGGCTATATCTACTTGTTTGGTAATTGGCTCGAGCAACTTATCAATCTGGGTTTTTAAGGCAACCTGACGAGCCTGACCCGTTTTGACAAGGGTTTCGTACTGTTGGCGTTCGGTTGGTGTGGCTGTGTTATTGGCGATTTTGGCTTGCAGGGCTTGGACTTTATCGGAGAGTTCTTTTAATTCGGCTTGGGCTTTTTTCTGAGCCTCAAGTACCTTAGAACCATTTGGATGCCCCGCCAGTACAACTTGGGCATTGACAAAACCAATTCTGGTAGCCCTAGTTTGTGCCATTGGCACAGTGAAAACGGCGGTTAAGGCAACAGCAGCAGCGATTGGTAATAATTTTTTCAACATAGTATTCCATCCTTTTGATTTCCCTCGAGTCTCGAGGGTTTTTATCTCGAGCCAAAGTATCATGAGACAAACCAGCCGCGTGAGGTAGCCGTGAAAAATGTGAAAGCTGGTACTTTGGATAGAGAAAATTGGTTGAGTCCATATTGGTTCTGGGCAACCAAGGTAAAAAGTGGTATTGGATAGTGGTTGATTTTACACTAACTGTGCGCCTATAACGCTGCTGAACTCCAGAAGGCATCAGTACCATTTAAGTCAACTGCATTCTCGAGCGGTACGACTCGAGCCAAGGTTAGGTTGCTTAAACACTGCCTTTCTAAGCGCATCAGTATGACGGGAATCATGGATAGGCGCGTGAGCCGTTCGGCAACACTGCCCAGTAAAATGCGGTTCAAACCTTCTCGAGCATGGGTCGGCATAAAAATCAGGTTGGCTTCTTCGTCGCGGGCTAGACTGCTACTTAAACTTGATTATGCTGCCCAACACAAGCTCGGTCGCTCGAGAATGGGCAATTGGCAGTGACTTGCATCAGTTCACGATTACAGATTTTATCTCCATTTTTGATCCGTTCGGCAAGAACCAAGGTTTCGGGCATGGGTGAATCCTCGAGTTCTGAACGTAAAAAATGAATAAAACGGCGGTAATGTTCGATTGCCGCGTATTTATCTTCGACCACCGATAAGCAAGTCATTAGTTTTTGGTGGTAATTTTCGCCAATGTACGGGTCTATTCGTAACGCCCTAACCAAAGCACTGACCGCGCCTGCACACGCGCCGGTGCCGCAATGCAGCAGCGAAATCTCGAGATTGGCTCGGACGTACAGACCACGCAGTTCTTCGCGCAATTCATTCGCCCAAGATGCGGTTACGCTGGGCAGAAAATCGCCTTTGTACAGCGCAATTAAGCCCTGAAAAGCCTTTAGGCGCAATTCCTCACTTGGGGCTTCATGGGCAGTTTTGATGGTTTTGTACATTTGGTTTAAGTCGGTGGCTTCTAACACATTGGCGTTCAGGCGGTAGCGATTGTGTTGCTCGAGCAGCACATCGTTGTTTTCTAAGGCATGACGAATGCGGTAAACCGTGACCCGAAAACGATTGTTGCTTTCTTTATTCGGTTCAGTCTGCCAGAGTTGCTCAAGAATTTCTTCTTTTTGTTTGCCTTCGGGGTGCGCCAGTAAGTAAAAGAAGAGTTCTTCGGCGGTTTTACTCTTAAATTGGGCTTCTGAACCATTGACCAGCACTTGGTGTGTGCCTAGCGTTTTAATCTCAAGATTCATACAACCTCCATGCCTATTACTATACCTTTAGATTATTTTGTCTTGGCATTACCAAGGCATTACTAAGCTGTGTTTCACGATATGATTTTACCGTAACGCTTTGGTAATGCTTACCTTGAAAACTGGTATCAGGAGGCATTTCATGTTTCAACGTATCCTTATTCCTATAGATTCAAGCCAATGCAGCCAAGCCGCCGCGCAACTGGCAGCCCGTCTCGCCAGAGCTTGGGGTAGCCACATCACATTTGCCTATATTTACGAAGGTGTTGCCACTGCCGAAGACACTATTTTACTCGAAAAATTTAGGCAATTTACGCGCTATGTGCCATGCCTGATTCTCGAGCCAATGAAAAATAATTTATCCGAAACGCTGATTGAATTAGCAAACCGTGAAGCTACTGAACTGATTTTAATTGGGGTTCATGCCCATGCCAAACTCGAGCGCGAGGTACTGGATGGCGTAGCAAAAAGTATTTCGGCTCAAGCCAAAATCCCAGTTTTAATCGTCCCTGTGGAAACCAAAAAAATTGGTTTTGAAGCCCGTTGGGCAGGCGCGGTAATGCCTGTGTAATGCCCATATCGCAAACTATTCTTGAGTGAGGTGAACCATGAGAACCATACCTGTTTTAAGCAGTTTCATTCTTTTCTTAACCAGTTTGTTCGTGGCTATGCAGTTACAAAAACCATTGGCTGGACTGATTATTTTGTGTCTCAGTCTGCTGACCTTGTGGCTTGAGGTCAGCCGTCCGCGTTCGCCAAGGAGGGGAAATCATGTTCCGTAAAGTCTGTATTCCAATCACCAACGAATCCTTATCTATTCATGCAGCAAGGGCAGCACTGGACTTTGCCCATAAATTAAACGCCAGTGTGCTGTTTGTCTCGGTCTTTGCCATGCCAATTATTTACCGTTCACAAAGCGAAGAAGAAGTTCGGCTCGAGTTACAAAAAAACACCGAAGCCTTCTTAGAAACTTGGATCGAATTTGCCGAGCATCGCCAAGTTCCATGCAGCACGATTGCGATAGAAGCTCGAGCCTCTGGAATTGCCCAGACGATAGCCGAAACCGCACTGCAAGAACACTGTGATTTAATTGCCATGGGAACACACGCCTATGAAGGATTAAATCGTTTACTGCTGGGCAGTGTTGCCGAAGCCAAACTCGAGGACATCAGCCATAAAGAACTTGTTCTCGAGCCAGCCAAAGGTCGGCGTATTGCCGAAGTGATTTTAGAAATAGCCAAAGCGCATCACGCCGAACTGATTATTCTAGGCACGCACGGCTATAGCGGTTTTGAACGGATATTACTGGGCAGTGTCGCCCAAGCCGTAGCCCATCATGCGCCTGTTCCAGTGTTGCTGACCAGGGGTGTAGAGCGCGAAAAAATAGTCTCGAGTCAACCCTTAGCTGTTATTTAATTCAAGGTGGATATTTTAATGAAACTAACCTTCACTGCAATACTGGCTTGGCTTACAGGCAGTGGGTTTTTAATTGCCTTAGCCGCAGGTCTTGGCATTCTCGGCGGGGCTGGCGGTTACACCGCTTATTATGCTGGAGCAACCAGTTACTTATCGAGCGACCCTAAAGCCTGTGTCAATTGCCACATCATGCGCGAAGTTTACGATTCATGGGCAAAAGCACCACATCATCATGTTGCGGTCTGTACCGATTGCCATTTGCCCCATGATTTTATTGGCAAATGGCTTGCTAAAGCCGAAAATGGTTGGAATCATTCCAAGGCTTTTACACTACAAAATTTCCACGAACCGATTCGGATTAACCAAAAGAACCTAGAAATCCTCGAGCATAATTGTAAATCCTGCCATGCCGACACGGTGCATCAAATGGTTTCGGAAGTCAAACAAGATAACAGCCTTGGTTGTTTACATTGTCATGCCGATGTCGGGCATGGACCTCAACGATAGGGGCATGGACCTCAACAGTAAAGGAGTAAAAAAATGGCAAAAATACGAGGTCCTGTTCTCACCGCCAGTGTGTTTTTAGCTGGCGCACTTGTCACCGTTGGCGTGTTAGCACTTTACACCAACATTGTGCAGCGCAAAGCCGAAGAAAAACAACGCGTTTTTCAGATTGTCGAAGTCACCGAAGACACCATAGACCCTGCCGAGTGGGGCAAGAATTACCCAAAGCAATACGACAGCTACAAACGCACTGTAGATACCGAACGCACAAGGTACGGTGGTTCAGAGAATTTTCAGAAACTCGATTCCGACCCATTTCTTCGCACGATTTTTGCAGGCTACGCCTTTGGAATAGATTTCCGAGAAGAACGCGGTCATGCCTTTATGCTTGATGATCAACGCGAAACCAAGCGCGTCACCGAACGTAAACAACCCGGTGCGTGCTTAAATTGCCATGCCAGTGTGCTGACTGCCTTTAGAGAAACTGGAGTCAAAGCTGGCGTGCCGAACGACGAAGACCACCGTTGGGAAGCTGTCGCAAAAGGCTTTACGCTGGTCAATAAACTCTCTTACACCGATGCCACCAAACTTGTGACTCACCCTGTTTCTTGTGTGGATTGCCATAACCCAAGCGATATGCAAATACGAGTAACGCGTCCAGCCTTTATAAACGGTATTCAAGCCTTAGCAAAATCAAGCGACCCGTTACCAAATTTTCCGAGCATTGAACGTTGGCGCAAAACCAATCAAAACACTGCTTACGACCCGAACAAAGAAGCCAGCCGTCAAGAACTACGCAGCATGGTCTGCACCCAATGCCATGTCGAGTATTACATCACCAAAGAAGACAAGCAACTGACTTTTCCGTGGCAGAACGGCTTGAAACTCGAGCAAATCGAAAAATACTACGATGATGTTGGTTGGAAAGACTGGGAACACAAAATTTCTAAAGCACCTGTGATCAAAGCCCAACACCCCGAGATGGAACTCTGGTCTCAAGGCATTCATGCCCGCAGTGGCGTAGCCTGCGCCGATTGTCATATGCCATACCAACGCGAAGGCGCAATTAAAGTCTCGAGCCACCATGTCCGCAGCCCGATGCTGAACGTAGCCCAAGCCTGCCAGAC
Source organism: Deinococcales bacterium (assembly GCA_031388325.1). GTDB lineage: Bacteria > Deinococcota > Deinococci > Deinococcales > JAAFIG01 > JAAFIG01. The sequence continues at coordinate 2,083 of JANNEE010000019.1, read as the reverse complement.
CTGCCACCGTTACGACGAATCAGAAATTAAAGCTCGAGTCCAAGTCATTCAAGACCGAACACAAAAACTCTTAACCCAATCTGAATCGGCAGTGGTTGACTTAATCAACGCCATTGAAGCTGCCATGAAAACCGGAAAAACCGATAAGCAACTAATCCTAGCCAGGAATTACCAACGCAAAGCCCAATTCAGGTCTGACTTTATCAACGCCGAGAACAGCATGGGATTCCATGCGCCACAAGAAGCGGCGCGGTTACTTGCCGAAAGCATCAATTTTGCGCGACTAGGGCAACTCGAGATTGCAAAACTAAGGTAAACAGAAAGGTAGTGGTCTAACAGAGACTGTTGACGTATAGCAATTAAGAAGCCGTTGTAATTGATGCATAGAACCCCCATGACAATTGGTGCATAGAACCCTTGACTCGAAATTGCTGGAGATAATCAAAGGAGAATCATGAATAAGCGAACCGATCTAGAAGTCCATAAAGATGTCTTAGACGAATTGGGGTTTGACCCAAGCATTGATATTACCTTAAAGCCATACTTAACCAGCAGTGTTGTGCGCGGCAAAATTGAAGCCGCTTTTAAGCGCAATGCCGACCTTGATGCTGACCATGTTCATGCCACCGCCGAGGGTGGCAACGTGACGTTGCGCGGTCATTTGCCCACTTGGTCAGAACGCGAATCTGCCAGCCGTGTGGCTTGGAACGCCGACGGCGTAATTGCGGTCAATAACGAAATTACAGTTGGTTACTAAAAAAATGAGGCTCGAGCAGCAAAGCTCGAGCCTCAACGGAGGTCATTATGGAACATCTTATTCAAGGCTACTTTCCAAGCCACGAACTGGCAGAAGCGGCAACAGCTTATTAGGCAAGCTCAAAGAACTAGTTCACGAAGGCGATATTCGTCGCATCACGCTTAAAAACGAAGAAGGACATACGTTGATCGAAATCCCAATGACCCTTGGTGTAGTTGGGGCGTTGCTGCTACCAGTCTGGGCAGCCATCGGTGCAATTGCAGCTTTGGCAGCCAGTTTAACAATTATTGTAGAGCGCACCGATGCTGTGCTGCCAGAAATAACTTCGACAAACCCAGAAAAGTAGCAGAAGGAGGATTTTATGAACTCAGCAATCAAGATTTTTTTGATTCTAGTTTCGAGCCTGTTTATTTTGGCAGTGGTTGGATTTATCGGCTTACAAGTCCAACCTACGTCTTTTCCAGCTTTTGCAGGGTTGTCGGGAAAACTCGAGAGGAGGTACAATGTCTAAATGGGTTTTGTACGTGGCTGCGTTCGTGTTGTACGCGCATGGTTTGGTGCATTTGATTGGTCCGGTGTTGTATTTGCGCCTCGCGGGAATTAAAGGGTTTACCTATAAAACCACGCTGCTTGGTGGGCGTTGGGAACTAGGCAGTGCTGGCATTGGTGTTTTCGGTGGGCTGTGGGTACTGGCTGCAATTGGTTTTGTGGTGGCTGCCACGGCAATGTTACTGAACTCGAGTTGGTGGCTACCTGTGCTGCTGACAGTCACACTTTTTTCGCTGGTGCTGACTGGCTTAGACTCGAGCCTTGCCTTTGCGGGGGTAGCGGTCAATGTTGGAATTTTAGTTTTTATCATCTGGTCTTGGCGCTCGAGTCTTTAACCACATCTCGAGGCGCAAAAATAGGAGAACATCATGACCCAAGCCCGAACAGACCGCCCACAACCAATCGCCTTCAATCATTTTGACTTAAACACACAACTGGCTCGACTGCGGACAGATACCCCAATTCAAACGCACGGACGAGATTCTTTAACGTTGGTCAAGGACTCGAGCCTAGATATAGTCTTGGTCTCCTTAAAAGCCAAAGCGCGTTTACCAGAACACAAAGCCCCCGGTTCAATCAGTGTGCTGGTGCTGGATGGTCGGATTATCTTTAGCACTTTGGGCGAACGGCTCGAGCTTGGCGCACATGAGTTGCTAACCCTACCAGCGCCAGTGTTGCACGAAGTCGAAGCGCTCGAGGACAGCGCGATTCTCATTACGATAGTTGCCCCAATAACCCATAACGATTCCATCGGACTGGGCGAAGAAATCAGGGTCT
>JANNEE010000769.1:0-8189 GCA_031388325.1 Deinococcales bacterium | reverse complement strand
CCCCATTTACTAGAACAGGGGAAATAAATAAGGGTAGTAGTGGCTTGAGTCGCTCAATCAAGCCTGAACTTGTAGCTTTTGGTGGTAATTGGTCTGTAAACTTAACAGGTACAAGCTGGAAAACTAATGATGCGTTATTAGCTGAACCGTCCCTCAATTTTAATTTTGTGGGAACAAGACTGCTCTCTGTAATGAGTGGGACAAGTCAAGCTGCCCCATTTGTAACACATATTGCAGCATTGGTAGAAGCTAGAGGTAAAGTCACTGGGAATCCGTATTCGGCAAATCTTATTCGCGCACTTACAGTCCATAGCGCACAAATTAGTCACGTCAGCGATGATTGGCTTACAAAAGGTCAAACTAAACCTGATGGCGAAATGCGAATTTTACGCACAATGGGGTATGGAAAACCTAATGCAGAAAGAGCCTGTTTTTCTGATGACAATCGTGTGGTGCTTACAACAGAAGATGATATTGCTGAAGGCAACTATCACTTATACGAATTAGAACTGCCAGATGAATTCTTAAACACAACGGGCAGCCGATTAATTCGTGCTACTTTGGCTTTTGATCCACCAATACGTGGTACACGAAAAGCATATTTTGCAAGAACAATGTCTTTGAAGTTATACAAAGGTGCATCTATAAGAATAATTCGAGAAGCAATGAAAACTAGAGATCAAGACTCAGACGATGTTCCACAGTTAAAGCAATATGCTGTTCCTTCAAGACCCACCACTCAAACATTACAGTGGTCAACAGTTCAATCGGCAATTTTTGAGAAAGAGAGAGGCACTTCGTTTACAGCAAAAAAATCTCAGCAAAGTTCAAGTAAATGGTACATTGTTGTTGCCTGTCAGAAACGATTTACCGCATCAGATAACAACCGTCAGACATATGCTCTTGTTGTATCGCTTGAGCATAGCAATACCAAAGTAAATTTATATCAACAATTACAGCAACGCATCACACCACGAATCCGAGTCTAGTTTTTTAGCACTCGAGTTAGCCCGTTGCAAAGCCCGTTAATTCGCGTTTGAATGGCGCTTGAAATACCAGCACAATATCTTCTTTAGGTATGCCCTGCTCGAGTAACAGCACTGCTAAACTTGGTTCAGTAAACTCTTGGTCTATCCAAATTTTATTGTTGCGAATACTGGCGTGCCTAAAGCAGTGATAAACCCGTTTTGCTCCTTGCCAACCAATTCGCATTAGTTGGTAATTATCGGATGTGCGGTCTGTTATGACTCGAGTTTCTGCGGTGCTGTCGGCTAAATCAGTTCGTTGTTTTTAAGGATATTCTCGAGCGATTCGCGGTACTGGTTTAATCTATCCATTGGGTTATCACTTCTTCGAGTTCATCGTACACAATCACACGGATTTTAGCTTCTTGAATCATGGCTTGGGCATACTCGAGGGCAAGAACGTTTGGTGTGCCACTTGAACGGCAGGATACAACTGACGTTTCGGCTCGAGTGCGCGTACCATCTTCCGTGACAAAAAGCGTTGACTTACGAATTTTCTGTCAAGACAGTTCCTAAATACCAAATCACTCAAAAAAATTTGATCATGCCTTAAGCACCAAAGCAGTTTTTGTTTTACAATGACTCACATGGCTCATCCATTGGCTGGTTTACCCGCTCCAATTGCCCTTCTCGAGAATATCCCGCGTTTGGTGGCGGCGTATTATGGCTTTGCGCCAGACCCAAGTAACCCAGCCCAGCGTGTGGCTTTTGGAACTTCTGGGCATCGTGGCTCGAGTCTTAAAAACACCTTTAATGATGCCCATATTGCCGCCATTGCCCAAGCCACCGCCGAGTACCGCGCTTCGGTGGGGATTACAGGGGTGTTGTTTATTGGCGCAGATTCTCATGCTTTGTCTGAACCAGCCTTAAACACGGCACTCGAGGTGCTGGTTGCCAATGGTGTAGAAGTGCGTTTTGATCAGGATAGAGGTTACACGCCCACACCGCTTGTTTCTCATGCGATTTTAAGCGCCAATAAAAACAGTGCGCTTCAAGCCGACGGAATTGTGATTACCCCTTCACATAATCCACCCGAAGACGGTGGTTTTAAGTACAACCCACCAACCGGAGGACCTGCCGACAGTGCTGTCACCAAATGGATTGAAAACCGTGCTAACGCGCTGCTCGAGAACGGACTTGAAGGGGTTAAACGCATCCCTTTAAGGGCGGCACTTGAGGCAGCCCAGGGCTTTGACTTTATCAATCCGTATGTCGAAGATTTGGTCAATGTGATTAACTTAGAAGCCATAAAAAAAGCAGGTATTAAAATCGGGGTTGACCCGCTTGGTGGCTCGAGTTTACCCGTTTGGCAAAAGATTCTCGAGCGCTACAATTTGGATTTAACGATCGTCAATAACCGCATAGACCCTACTTTTGCCTTTATGCGGGTGGACAAAGACGGTAAAATTCGGATGGATTGCAGTAGCCCAAGTGCGATGGCGGGTTTAATTGAATTAAAAAACAGTTTTACAGTTGCCATTGGCAACGACCCAGATGCTGATAGACACGGCATTGTCACCCCAAGTGGCTTAATGAACCCCAATCACTTTTTGGCGGTTTGTATCCATTATTTGTTCACCCATCGCCCGAATTGGAATGCCAACATGGGTGTGGGCAAAACCCTTGTCTCGAGCAGCCTGATAGACCGTCTGGTCAAACGCTTAAACCGCCGACTCGAGGAAGTCCCAGTTGGTTTCAAATACTTTGTGGATGGTCTACTGAACGCCACAATTGGTTTTGGGGGCGAAGAATCGGCAGGCGCAAGTTTCCAGCGTTTTGATGGCAGTGCTTGGAGTACCGATAAAGACGGGATTATACTGGGTTTACTGGCGGCTGAAATCACGGCGGTGACAGGTGAAACCCCCGATGTCCATTACGCTAAACTCGAGGCGGAATTTGGCAAGAGCTATTACAAACGCATAGATGCCCCAGCTACCAGCCGCCAAAAGAAAATCTTATCGAACCTCAGCCCAGAAATGGTTAGTGCCACCACGCTGGCAGGTGAAACAATCACGGCTAAACTGACTCGAGCGCCAAGTAATAATGAACCAATTGGTGGCTTAAAAGTCTGCACCGAAAATGCGTGGTTTACCGCCCGTCCAAGCGGCACAGAAGAACTCTATAAAATTTATGCCGAAAGTTTTATTTCCGAAAGTCATTGCGAGGCGGTACTTGAGGAAGCCAAGAAAATAGTTTCCGATGCCTTTGAAGCGGCTTAGGACTTGGCAGTTATTAAAAAAGGCAAGACTTTCTGCTCGAGAATAGCAACTAATTCGGGTTGCATGTATTCGTAATCATCTGGGATACTAAGGCAAATCACTCGAGACTCGAATTTAGGAAAGAGGTTACGCAATTGTTTAACATGGCGTTGTTCCATCACAAAGACAATATCCGCCCACTCGAGGTCGTCAAGCCCTACCCGAATCTCGGCATCTTTGGCTGTTCCAGCCGAGCGCGTTTCGGCATAATGGGCAAAAATATGTTCAGCCGTTGGGCTGCGAAGTCGGTTTCTCGAGCAGATAAATAAAATATTCATGGCATCTTGACTTTACTCAAGTTGCGTCTAAAATACATTCCTAGCGCCTCATTGTCTATCGCTGTCTTATGCTTGGAGGATTTTCATGGAAACCGTGCGCGTCTCAGGTCAGTCAAAACCCAATTCGGTGGCGGGGGCTATTGCTGCCTTGCTGCGGCTTCACGGTGAAGTCGAAGTCCAAGCCATTGGCGCAGTGGCGGTTAATCAGGCGGTCAAAGCGATTGCCATTACAAGGAGTTACTTAAGTGTGGACAACATGGATTTAATTTGCGTACCGGCTTTTGTCAAACTAGAACTCGAAAGCGAGGAACGCACTGCTTTGAAGTTCGTTTGCAAATCGCACAAACTAGAAATTCACGAAATTCCCAAGCCATGAGCCTGAATCTCGAGCCTACAGACCTTGAAATGCTGGATGGTCGGCACGGCGCAGCTTGCCAGTTTGCGATGAAATTATTGGTGCAGTACGCCCAGATGTTAGACGCTGCCAAACTGATTTCGGTGGTTGGAGCGCACATAGACGGTTGTTTGTACCACGGGCAAGCCAGTCTTGATTTTGCCGAGCGTTTGGTGCAGCTTGGTGGAAAAGTGCGTGTTCCAACCACCTTAAATGTAGCTTCGCTTGACCGACTACACCCCGATTTATACCGTGGTGAAAAAGCCATCGCCACTCAAGCTAGGGCTTTAATGGATGCTTATGAGGCGCTGGGTTGCACCGCAACTTGGACATGTGCGCCGTATCAACTGCCCAATCGTCCAAAACTAGGCGAGCAGATTGCGTGGGCGGAATCCAATGCGATTGTTTTTGCCAACAGTGTCCTAGGCGCAAGAACCACTCGTTACGGAGATTTTTTAGATATTTGCGCTGCCATTACGGGACGTGTCCCCGATGTCGGTTTGCACCAAACTGCCAATCGGCGTGGACAAATTGTTTTTTCACTCGAGCAGGTCAGTCCAGCGTGGCTCGAGGACAGTGTGTTATGCACTTTGCTTGGTTTTATTGTTGGAAAAATAACTGGCTCGAGTATTCCTGTGCTGCTTGGGCTGCCAACTGGCACTTCTGAAGATGACTTAAAAGCCCTTGGTGCAACATCAGCTTCTAGTGGACGGGTTGCGATGTTTCATGCGGTGGGCATCACACCCGAAGCCCCAAGTCTGGCGGCGGCATTGCAACATCAAGCCGCAGAGCAAACTATTTTTATTTCAGATACCGATTTACAAGAAGCACTCAATCGGTTAAATACCTTGGCAGTCGGTGCAAAACTGACCGCCATCAGCTTAGGCACACCACATTTTTCTTTAGCCGAATTTGCACGCTTAGTGCCGCTTTTAACAGGTTTGCAGTGCCATTCAGACCTCGAGTTTTTGGTCAGCACCAACCGCAGCACTTTAGCCCAACTCGAGGAAAACGGCTGGTTGCAAGAATTGAATCGTTTTGGAGTGCAAATTGTGGTGGACACCTGTACCTATATCACCCCGATTTTACGTCAGGCAGGTGGGGCAGTCATGACCAATTCGGGCAAATGGGCGCATTATGCTCCCGCCAACTTAGGCGTGACGGTGGCTTTTGGCTCACTGCGCGATTGTGTCCGTTCGGCTGTAGAGGGTAGCGTATGGCGCGAATAATCCATGCCAAAAGCCTTGTGGCTGGAATTGCCCAAGGTACAGCCCAAAAACTCGAGCCACTGAGTTTTTGGGGAGGCTTTGACAGCCGTACTGGGTGTATCACCGAACCATCACATTCTGGGTACGGCATGTGTCTAAGCCAAAAAATTGTGGTCATGGAATCTGGACGCGGCTCGAGTTCCAGTTCCAGTGTTCTTGCCGAAGCCATCCGCCTAGGCACAGCCCCCGCCGCGTTTTTACTGCTCGAGGTGGATACGATTTTGGCAACTGGCGCACTGGTGGCAGCCGAATTATACCAACTCGAGTGTCCAATGATGGTTTTAACCGCCCAAGAATGGGCGCAACTCGAGACTGGAATGCAGCTTCGCCTCGAGTCTGGCACAGTATTTATCGAGGATTGATAGCATCGTTGTGCTTGGGGCGTTACACTACTGACCATGATTCTTGGATTAGATTTTGGCATGACCAACCTCGATGGCGTGTTGCTCGAGCATAATGTTTTGCAACGTGGTTGGCGGATGGACTGTACCGGCGCAAGCCTTGACTCGACAAGGGCGGCACTTGGCGAAGGTGGGGTGCAACTCGAGACCCTCAAAGCCATTGGTACAACAGGCGGACGACACCGTGAACTGCCGAATTTATTTGAGGGTATTCCTGTCGTCAAGGTCGGCGAAGCCGATGCAGTCGGGCGAGGTGGTTTATTGATGGCGGGTTTATCCGAAGCGCTGGTGGTTTCGGCAGGCACGGGTACAGCCATGATTGCCGCAAGGGGCAAAACTTGTCAGCATGTGACGGGCAGTGCCGTGGGAGGCGGGACGCTCTTGGGTTTGGCTAAACTCTGCCTTGGAACTGCCGACCCACTCGAGATTGCGGCACTGGCTGCCCTTGGTAATCCTGCCGAAGTGGATGGCACACTGGCAGATGTGATTGGGGGCGGCATCGGTAGCCTTCCTGCCGATGCGACGGCGGTCAATCTAGGGCGAATTGTTAAACTATCATCAGCCCCATCCCGCGAAGATTTAGCGGCTGGTTTGGTGACACTGGTTTCGCAAGTGATTGCCGTGATTGCCTTAAATGCTGCCAAAGCTAATAACTTAGAACAGATTGTGATTGTTGGGCATTTACCAGATTTAATGCCGATACAAAAGGCAATTCACCGAGTTTGGGGATTTTATGGGGTCAGTACCCCAGCAATTATTCCGACTGACCGAGGCTACGCCACAGCCCTAGGCGCAGCACTGGTGGCAGGGGACAGTTTGTCCTAAAACACAGTAGAATAAAAAGTGTGAAACCATTACTTGCCTTAAATTGGAAACTTCAAAAAGGTCCTGCCGAAAGTTACGCTTGGGGTCGGGCGCTGCTCGAGCAACTGCCAGACGAACTACTAGCCGACCTCGCGGTGGTTGCACCTTCGGTCAGCTTAGACCGCCTCGGCAACGCGCTGCGTGGCTCAGAGGTACGTTTGGGCGCTCAGGATGTCTCGCAGTATTCTAAAGGCGCATATACGGGCGAAGTCGCGGTGCAGTGGCTGAACGAACTCGATTGTGCTTATGTGGTGATTGGGCATTCTGAACGCCGCGAGTACCACAATGAAACCGACATCATGGCTGGCGAAAAAACGGCTGTGGCAATCCGTGGTGGGGTCAAGCCAATTTTATGTGTTGGCGAAAAACTCGAGACCAGAGAAGTAGGTCATGCCGAACAGTACACCCTTGGGCAATTAGAAACCGCCTTGGCATGGCTGACCCCAGAATTGGTGCAAACCGAATTTGCGGGCAGCCTCGAGTGGCTAACCGTGGCTTATGAACCGATTTGGGCAATTGGCACAGGCAAAACTGCTACCCCAGACGATGCCGAGAACATGGGCAACGCGATGCGAACGTGGTTTGTGGGTAAATACGGCGAAATTGCCAACGATATGCGTTTATTGTACGGCGGCAGTGTCAAACCTGATAATATCAAAGCCTTGTGCAGCCGCCAGAATGTCAATGGCGCGTTGGTTGGTGGGGCGAGTCTTGAACTCGAGAGTGTCCTCAAAATGCTCGAAGCATTGGCGTAAATTGCGGTAACATTGCACCATGCCGCTTTCCCTTGGTGTCTGCGATTATCCCGAACACATCCCAGCCGACGAATGGGCGGTGTTCCCTAAAAAAATGCGTGAACTTGGCTTAACCTATGTGCGAATTGGTGAGTTCGCTTGGTCTAAACTCGAGCCGAGTACAGGCAATTACCAATTTGCGTGGTTGGATGCTGCCATAGATGCGCTTCATGCCGAAGGCTTGCGGGTGGTTCTCTGTACGCCCACCGCGACCCCGCCAGCCTGGTTGGTACGGGCGCACCCCGAAATTTTACCAGTAGATGCCCACGGGCGAGTGCGTGAATTTGGCTCGAGACGACATTATGATTTCTCGAGCGATGTTTACTGGCAAGAATCGGCGCGAATTGTCGAGGTGCTGGCAAAACGTTATGGCAATCACCCTGCCGTAGCGGGTTGGCAAACCGATAACGAGTACGGTTGTCACGACACCACTCGTTCGTACAGCCAAGCCGCCAAGCAAAAATTTCAAGACTGGCTCGAGAAAAAATATGCTTCGCTCGAGGCGTTGAATTCCGCCTGGGGCAACGTTTTCTGGTCACAAGAATACGGTACTTGGTCAGAGATTGGCTTACCGAATTTAACTGTGACTGAAGCCAACCCGAGTCACATTTTAGACTTTATGCGCTTCTCGAGTGACCAACTGATTAGCTATGACCAAATGCAAACCCAGATTCTTCGTACCCACAGCCCAAACCGCTTTGTGACCCATAATTACATGATTTTCTTCTCGGACTTTGACCATTACAAAGCCGCCGAGCATTTGGATTTTGTGACTTGGGATAATTACCCGACAGGAATGCTCGAGTTTTTTGCCACATCCGAAGAAGACAAAATCGCGTTTGCCCGTACTGGACACCCCGATTTAATCAGTTTTAATCACGACCTTTACCGAGGACTGAAAAACAAG
>JANNEE010000232.1:0-10013 GCA_031388325.1 Deinococcales bacterium | reverse complement strand
CATTGTTGCAAAGGCTGAATTAACCTTGAAATCGGGTCGGTGACTTCTTGGGCAGCCCAAGCACAAAGCGCATCGGCTTTTTGAATCTCGAGATTCGTGGCTATAGCATTGGCGGTAAAAGGTTGCCAAGTTGTGTCTGCATCGGTAAAAATCAGAATTTCACCTGTGGCAGCTTTTGATAACTGATGACACGCCCAGTTCTTGCCAAGCCAATCTGCGGGTAGTGGCGAACCCTCGAGAACCTGTATTTGTGGGAATTGCTCAAGAACTGCGCTGGTGTCATCCTCAGAACGGTCATTTAAGACAATAATCTCGAGATTAGCCGCGTCCTGAGCGAGTAAACTAGGTAGTAATTTCTCGAGGTTTCGTGCTTCGTTACGGGCTGGAATCAGAATACTGATTTTTTGACTCGAGGTTGCTTGTTGGTTTAACTCGAGCCAGAACCGTGAATTAACTATACTGAACAATGCCAATGAAACCTGAATGCTTAGATAAAGAGGTTCAATCATTCTTCTTGTATCTCGTCATCAACATCTATCATTGCGCCACTATGAACATGAAGATGAGCCAAAGATGAAAACAAAAGTACATCTAAATCATCTTGTACACTTTTTTTGATTGCCAAACGGCGATTTTGCAACAGTGTTTTGAGGTTCTCAACTTCTTCAAAAAGCTCATCCCAAATTTCATGAGGAGCGCTGAGAATCAACTCATTTGGTTTTTTTAAGACGCTCGAGCCTGCGCTTGATAATTTTTTTCCAGTTAGCAATTTCCGCCTCCCAGTGTTTGGCACTGCGGGCTTGAGGCTCATTTTTAAGTTTGAGTTCATGCGCTTTCACCTGCTTTTCTAATCCAGCAATTTTCTTACGTGCCTTGGCTTTACCCACATCTTCATTTTACAACATCTTAATCGCGCAGTAACCCCCGAGCCATAATCACCCGTTGGATTTCATTTGTGCCTTCGTAAATCTGATTAAGTTTCACATCACGCAGTAATTTCTCTACAGGGTATTCGCCAACGTATCCAAAACCACCGTGAACTTGAATCGCTTCGTTGGCAGCATCAAAAGCAATATCTGAGGCATAGGCTTTAGCCAGCGCAGCTTCCATACTGTGTGGCTGCCCAGCGTCCACCAACCACGCGGCTTTTTGAGTAATCAGCCGCGCTGTCTCGAGTCCCATATACATATTGGCAAGTTTGGCTTGAATCATCTGAAAATCGCCAATCGGCTTACCAAAGGCTTCCCGGGTTTTAGCGTACTTAACACTCTCCTCGAGCGCCCGTCGCGCAATGCCAACACTGCCAGCCGCCACTGGAATACGGGTTTTATCGAGGGTCTTCATGGCGATCTTAAAGCCGTCGCCAATGCCACCCAGCATATTGTCTTTTGGCACACGCACGTTATCAAATACAAGTTCGGCGGTGTAGGTGGCACGTTGCCCCATCTTATGGTGAATTTTATTGTGGCTAAAACCCGCCGTACCTTTTGGCACAACGATTGCCACTGTTCCTTTGGCTTTTAAGGCGTAATCCACCGAGGCAAACACCACCGCGAATTCGGCAATTCCACCATTGCTAATCCACATTTTCGTACCGTTCAAAACCCACTCGTCGCCGTCCAGAACCGCTTTGGTACGCATTGCACTTGCGTCCGAACCGTTGCCCGCTTCGGATAGGGCAAAACTAGCCAAACCAGCTTTTTGGGTCAGAGGCTCGAGAAACCGCTTTTGTTGTTCAGGCGTTCCGCCAACCAGAATTGGGGTGATACCCAGTTCAGAAGCCATTAAAATGGTGTAAATACCCATACAGCCGTAACCCATTTCCTCACCAATGATAATTTCCTCGAGCATCCCTAAACCCAATCCGCCAGCTTGTTCTGGAATTATAATGTTGCTAAGCCCCACTTCAAATGCCTTCTCGAGAATTTGCTCGGGGTAGGTTTCGGTGCGGTCATAGTCGGCAGCAATCGGAATGATTTCTTTAGCCGTAAATTCGCGTGCGAGGGCTTGGAGTTGCATCTGTTCAGAACTAAGTGAAAAGTTAAGGGACATAATAAGATTCTACTGCTTTTTGTACGGTAGACTCAGGGGTATGTCTCGTCTTGTTGCACCAAACTTTATTACTGAAACCATAGAAGCCGACCTCGAGTCTGGGCGTGTGACTCAAGTTGTGACGCGCTTTCCGCCCGAACCCAACGGCTACGCCCATCTTGGGCATACCTTTGCTTGTAACCTTAATTACAGTCTGGCTGCCGATTACAACGGGATTTGGGTACTTCGCATGGACGACACCAATCCCGAAACCGAAAAACTCGAGTATGTAAAAGCCATTACCCAAGACCTCGAGTGGATGGGCTGGAAAACCGAAGTTAAATTTGCCTCGGATGATTTTGAAGTGATGTTTGAATGTGCTGTGCAACTGATCGAAAAAGGCTTAGCCTATGTTGAAAGTGTTTCATCGGATGAAATGGCAAAACTACGTGGCACAGTAGATAAAGCTGGCACACCAAGCCCATTTCGTGGGCGCAGTGTGTCCGAAAACCTTGATTTATTCTCGAGAATGCGCCGTGGTGAATTCCTAAACGGTAAACACGTTCTGCGAGCTAAAATAGATTTGGCAAATCCCAACATGAAACTCCGCGACCCACCGCTTTACCGAATCATGCACACCGAACATTACCGCCAAGGTAAAAACTGGTGTATTTACCCACTCTACGATTACGCTCAAGCCTTGAACGATGCAATTAACGGTGTGACTCACAGTTTATGCAGCTTAGAATTTGTGGATAGCCGAGCCATTTACGACTGGATTCTCGAGAATGTGCAGCATCCAGCCCTAAAGTCCCGTCCGTATCAGTATGAATTTGGTCGTCGTTCGCTCGAGTACACTGTGGTTTCAAAACGCAAACTCCGAAAACTAATCGAATCGGGTAGTGTGGCTGGTTGGGATGACCCAAGAATGCCAACCATCGCCGCCCAGCGTCGGCGTGGCATCACCCCAGATGCGATTCGTGCTTTTGCCAGTGGCATTGGGGTGTCGCGTACCAACCGAACCGTGGATATTGGTGCGCTCGAGTACGCGGTGCGAGATGACCTGAACACCCGCAGCCCAAGGGTTATGGCGGTCTTGCGTCCATTAAAAGTAGTTCTCGAGAACCTAGAAATCATACAAACCCTTGAGTTACCGTATTTCCCACCAGATGTGATTAACGCCAGCTTAGACGGTCTTGTACCGCTTCCTAATGGTCGGCGAGTAGCACCCGAAAAAGCCACTCGAGCCGTCAGCTTGACCCGCGAGATTTTTATAGAAACCGAAGATTTCCTCGAGACCCCAACGACTGGTTTTAAGCGCTTAACCCTTGGTGGTACAGTGCGTTTGCGTGGGGCTGGAATTATACAATGTACCAATGTAGTTAAATCTTCGGGTGGCGATATTCTCGAGATTCACTGTACAGTATTACCCGAAGGCAAAGCATCTGGTGTGATTCACTGGGTCAGTGTCGAAACGGCTGTGTCATTTGAAGCGAGGTTGTATGACCGTCTTTTCACCGTTCCAAACCCTGAACAAGAAGCAAAACTCGAGGACGAAACCGATTTCCTGGCATACCTCAACCCGCACAGCTTTGAGCTTCTACACGGTAAAATCGAAGCGATTGTTCTCGAGCAACCCGCCGATGCTCGTTACCAGTTTGAACGCAACGGCTATTTTTGGCAAGACCCAGTAGACTCGAGACCCGAGGCGCTGGTGTTCAACCGAATTATTGGGCTAAAGGATAATTGGAGCGAAGCGGTTAAAGGCGAAAGTCAAAGGGCGAAAGGCGAAAGTAAAAAACCCAAAGAAGCTAAAGCAGAAACTGAAGTCATGCCAGAACTCGAGATAAGTGCTGAGTTACGCGCCTCACTCGAGCCAGCACTTCAATCCATTCTCGAGGCAAACCCAGATAAAGTGATTGCCTATAAAAATGGACGACATGGCTTACTTGGTTTTTTTGTGGGCGAAGCCATGAAAAGCCTAGGCGGGGGGCAGCCACAAGTTGTGCAAGCTATTTTCAAGCAATTACTCGAGACTTAGCGTTTCTTACGCCCATTAACCAGTTCACGCATTCGTTGCTGCGAAACTTTAAGAAACAACAAACCATTGATTCGCACATAGGGTGCGTCATCGGGGTTTGTTGTTTCGGGGTCGTGATTGATTAGGTCTAGTTCAAAATTACCATCGGCGGTAATTTCTCCTGGTGAAATACGCAGTTCTTCGTACAGCACCTCGAGCAGGGCTTCTCGAGTGTCTGGGGTGATGTAATCTAGGCAGAGTTCAATTCGGGTCACAACTAGATTTTACCTTAATTACTTGGTGGCAAGTTGCGCGGGGAAGCATAGATTTCCAGTGGATTATCCCTTGGAACACGAAATTCTGTGCCACCTCTAAAAATTTGTGCTTGAAGACGGATACGCACTTCAGTAGCGCCACGACTATCAATGGATGCGGCTGGGTATTCTAAAGAAAAGCCCGTTTGGGGACGAATTCCCACCATTAAGATATTTGCCGATGCGCCTCCATTGCCATCAATTTCTGTACGGGTATCGTACATTCTCGAAACAAAACTGGCGATAGTAACAGCATCTGCTCCAGAGCGCTGAAGTGCAGGCAAGGCAGTGTTCAGTTTCTGGGCAGTTGAATCGGGGTCTGGGCGTGGTGGTGAGCCTAAATCACAGGAATAAAGTGGACTATCACAACCAACTTCATCCCAACGAACTGTTGGAGTTGTAAAGGGACTAACACCTGTTACTGTATTGGATTTACTAGGAATAATGTCGTCAAGATTTTCACGGTATTCCATTAATACCCATTGATTATTATTATCGGGATCCGAATCTAATTTGTCGGTACTCCCTACGGCTGTCACAGCACTTCGTTTTACTGGATAATAAGCCACAAATTGATAACAAGAAATGGCTTTTTCTACTGTTGTTTTACATGCACCTTCACCTGGGCGACGAGGTGCAACAATCATAGCCAGCATAGGTGCAGTTGAAAGCCCAACTTCCCATGTTGTACTTGAGTTATCTGGGCGTTCTTTTGTTACGCCACTTGCACCGAGAGTAAAGCGTGAGAAGGTAAAACTAATATTTGTGTTTGTTGGGCTATACCAAGCTGGAAAAGCAGTGGTTGGACAGGTCTGTAAGGTGAATGTGTTGGTATTTGAATCTTTGATACCACACGGCGGAAAAACATATAAAGCCCGTTGGACTTCATCCGTGATGATTGCCGAAGCATTTCGCATTTCTTCTTGTAAACTTGTTGTGCTGACTAAGGTTCGTGAAATTTGGGTACTGTCACGTTGTAAGGTAAGCGCCCCGATCATCACTAAAGAAAATACACCCAGTGAAATCATCACTTCGACCATGGTAAAACCTTTTTTTGTCATTTGACTAAAAGTTTGTTTAGACATTTTTCCTCCAAATAGGTCTGTATTGTTTAAGGTCTTGTGATGAGGGTACCGACTTCCACCCAGCGTCTTTGCCAGTCAGTCGTTGTTTCTCCAGAGTCTTGAGGGGGTTTCACAGTGATCGTGACAGCACGGATATTGTCTGCAACATTCCAAGCGGTACTATTGGGTAGAATTTGCCAACCAGCAGGCATTTTAATATCTGCACTTGTTGCATTGGTAGAAACACTAGGTAAATTGCCAGTTGGAAGATTATATGCAGCCGTATCAGACCAACGCACCTTTAGTAACTCGAGGTAAGAACGCCCATATGCCAAAGCGGTGGTTTCCAAAGCGCTTTTTTTAGTAACCTGTAGGGGCAGGACGAAACCTGTACCAACCAAAATAACTGTACTTAAAAGTAATATAGCCACCAACACTTCGATGATCGAAAACCCTTTGCGTTTATATCTATTCCGTAATGCCACGTCGAATCACCTGCCCCGTTACGCCTATCAAATCTACAGATGTTTTGAGTTGACCTACGCCATAACCAATTTGAATTGAAACATTAGATGCTCCCGCCGAGAGTCTACCAAAAGGACCCGTATATCCAAAAACCAAACTGGTTGTTGCAGGAGGTTTGGTTGACATAATTTTAATAGAAGCCGACAACTTTCCACTGACTGTAGGAACTCCAGTCACCACTGCCCCCGCAAAATTAACAGGTTCAAATGCGTAAACCCCAGTGGCAATAGTCAGTGTACCTCGGTAGTTATAGCTGTACCGACGTGCCAAAGAACGCGCCCTTTCAATATCTGTTGCCAACTGAGTTTGAACCTGACGCAATTGCTGTACTCGTTGCTCTCGAAGAATACCCCCGATTCCAAATGCGAGAATTACGCCAAGCACAAAGATCACCACGAGAAGCTCGAGTAATGTAAAACCTTGATTAAGTCTTTTTTTCATGTCTTTATCCTCGAGTTTCGGGTTAGCGGTTGGCTTGTGTAAATGCTCCAATGCGTCTTAAGCGTACACGATTTCCAGTTTGCACTTGTAAGAACCCAACTGCACGTTCATCAAAAAAGATACCCATTGCTGGACCAGCATTACCACCAGAAGGTGAAGGTCTAAAATCTAATGTGTTGGTGTTATTAACAGTAAAACGAGCATTGACACCACCTGCACCACTTGTGTAATCACCCGTTACCAAGAATCCGAGTTCGGCTGCAATCACAGAACCATTGTGCATCCAGCGACCTTCGTTAGTTGAGCGTGCATTTTGCCAATTATTTTGATACGAACGTGCCAATGTAAAAATTCCGTGAGTTGAGTAGAAGATACCATCAGTTCGCAATGGTCCATTTTGATTACCAATCGTATCAGGGTCAACATCACGCCCAGATTCTGTAGTGCTTAACCACATAAGTTTTAATAAACGTGTTTGGCTTAAATCACCAAGGCGTGTAAAGAAAGTATTGATACCAACAGTACGGCGGTCTGTTAAACCACCCAGCCAGCCTGTGGTCATACCGACGCTACCATCCATAGCGGCATTTTGTGGGCTTTGCGTGACCCAGCTGTTTGCATCGGCGGCTGGGTTGGTATTGCCAGCGTTGCTCCATGTACGGTGATAAGCCCCATTTAAGCCATTGGGGACACACCAGAAATTGGTGTTTAATGGTTGAACTCCTCGGTTAAAACGGTTAGCTGTGGTTTGAAAAGCATTTCCAGTTGTTGAAGCACAAATTAAATTATTTGCCAATTGGCTTGTACTTAAGCTATTGGGTGTTGCATAATAACCATTTGTGATACGGCTGCCTGTACGAATTGGACCATTGGTTGGCGAAAGTGTAATTGCAGTGGCAGTATTGCCATTGTTTAGTTGTGTACCCGCGTAACCTCCAAACCCACTACGAGCAACCGTTAAACCAAAAGGCATGGACTTAAAATACCGACGACTTATTGCAGGATTTCCTGAAACGTCCACAGCGTTCCTAGCACGGTTATTGGCATTTGCAGCAGTCATTGGTACAAAGCCCATCCAACGCGAATTTGAACCAGTTGATCCGGGGATATTATAATAACTCCAAGGTGCTGGTGGGTTAGTATTGGTGAGATTTTCAGTATTTCGCCCAACTTGATCGTTTATCAGGTCAAAAACCCCCCCTCCCCAAACGCCATTACCATTCGTACCACGATAATCTGGGAAGTCATAATCACCCACCGCAATAACACCGCCAGCAAGCAGACCAACCAGAGGCATGTTTTCTGGGTTGCGATAACTTGGATTTGAACCATCTACAATTTTACAAGCGGTTGTACCACAACCGTAAACAAAATCACCAACAATGTAAATGTTGCCTCGAGCAACGATGCGCCCTTTGCCTTTAATTTGCCCCCGAACAACAACATCTCCGTTGATATTGATTGTGCCGTCTATTTCTACGGCGCGATTGGTTGAATTAAGTCTACCCGCATCAATAATTAGATTGCCATTCCAGACGGAACTGGTTGCAAGGGTTGTTGCAGCCGCATTGCTGACACTCGGAAAAATATCGGCATCGGTCAATGGGATATTTAGAATTGCACAATTTGCACCACTGACGGCAAGTAACGGAGTTACGGCTGGGTTTACTGGACAGGTATGGGCTGTTCCAGTGTTTGCAAGGAAACGAAATATTAATTGCAACGTTTGACTTGGGGCAACATAACGAACCCAAAAATTGTTCCGAGTTGATCCATCTGCGTTTTGAAGTACACTGAATACACTACCAGCAAGCGTTGCATTATCTGTTCCGGGTTCATAATCACGATTATTTGGGCTTGCTAAGGCTTCCTGAACCAACCAACCGCGATAGTTGTTTATAATCGTGGTTGCAAATCCAAGCGCGTTTGCCGGAGTATTTCGTAAAGCGTTGGTTAGTCCTGTAACCTGAATTCCAAGATTCACACCGAAATTCGCACCTAGTCCCTGAGGAGTTGTTGCCTGTAACGCATTAACAGCAGTTGGGTCGTAAGTAATAGGTGCTGTTAAAACTGCTGCTGAACTAGGGCGACTGACTCCAAAGATACGGGCTGAACTACCTGTGGGAATTTTAAGCGAACCAGCAGGAGCGCCACCAACATAATTTGCCCACTCTGTATCGGAAAGAAAATCATCGCCATTTGTATCGGGAATAATTGTTGGGAAGTTGTCAGGCACAGCACCATCGGGCCAGTCTGCGTAAGGCTTTGCAGGACCCACTTGGGCTGAAGTCGGATAGTATTTATATATTTTTGCTTTAGAAACGGTTTTATTGTTTGGAGTATCAATAATTGGGGCGCTCATATCAGGATTCGTATCTATTTGACCAAAGGGCTTACCAATAATGTTTGTAATTGAACCTGCGGCAACTTTACCTGGACTGCCTGTTGCCCATTTTGGAGAATAGACATCACTGGCAGTCTCACCAAAGACGTTCTTACGGACATACAATGTACCTGCAATCAGAGTATCGCCATCGTGAGCAGGATCTAAATTCACATCTTCATCGAGAACTGCCATGCGAACACGGTCAAATGTTTGGGTGCTGTTAGAAGCAGCGTAGGCTCGTGTCATGTTGTCTACATGCAAATGGCACAAGGAACAGTTGACTGCCTTCGTCAAGACTGCGAAACGGTCGCCATCAAATGGTGTCGTAGAGATTTCTACAGTTCGTCTTAACTGACGAGCTGCTAATTCTTGTGTGCCTTGCTTGACTGTACCTACTGAAGTAATAGTTAATGATGTGCGATTTATTGCATTATCATCTATACGTGTGACACTTACTGTAAATCCTGCACCACCTATCGTACCTGTTAAAGTAACGGGTACTTGGTTATTAAACAGATTTGGAATAGCAGGGTTTGTGACTGGTGCATTGGTGTAGTATTGGCAAGTTGCATTATTATTTTTACTTAACACGCGGTCAGGATCACCATTTGTCCATTTGCCTGTTAACCACTTCTTAAAAGCACAAGTGTCAAACTCTGCGGTTTTTCCATTGACCACAAAAGTGCTATCAGCAGAAGCCTTCCACCTTTCTTCTGGCACATAATAAATCTGATACAAAGCCTGCTCAATTCCAGCTTCGGCTGCATACTGCGCGCGGGTGGAAATCACACTATCGGAACTTGAACGTCGGTTACTCAATGCCAAAAGACTAGAGATAGCAACAACACTCACCAAAACAACCATAAGCGATAGAACTGTTACTAAGGCAATGCCTTGTTGACGTTTAGAAACCTTTCGGATTTGAGAATCGGTATTTTTCATAGAAAACTCCTCTGTTAATAACTTACATGAGGAGTGAGATTCCTAAAACCCCTCAGCAGGGGATTTACCTAGGCGCGGCTGTAAACCCAGCCAAACACATCTCATCGGTTGTTCCTTCCCCCCAAACCGTATACCGTGGCTCGAGTTGTTTGCCACCAATGTACGGTTGGTTTTCTTTATTGTTATCCCATGTGCAGGTTAGGCGCACCACATCGCCTTTACTGATTTCAATCGGGGTCTCGAGGGTGTACCCGCGTTGCCAGTGAAAATCCCAACGTGGAATATCGAGC
>JANNEE010000729.1:0-2199 GCA_031388325.1 Deinococcales bacterium | reverse complement strand
TCTGGAATTAAACACGATGCCGCTACCATCATGGAATTAACCCAAACTGAACGCGGACTCGAGAATGGGCTGAGTGAAATTATCGAACTCGAGGAGACACACCTGTACCCATTACTCAAAGGCTCGGATATTGGCAGTGGGAAAGCATGGCGCAAAAAATTTATTTTGGTGACTCAGCAATACGTCGGACAGCCCACCGACTTTATCAGGGAAACCGCGCCATTGACATGGGCGTACTTAGAAAAGCACCGCCAAACACTCGAGGCAAGGGGCAGCACGATTTACGTTAAGAACCCGCCGTACTCTATTTTTGGCATTGGAGACTATGCTTTCCGCCCTTGGCGCATTGCCATTTGTGCCTTGTACAAAGCCCTGCGATTTCGGTTAGTTGCGCCGATAGAAAACCGTCCTGTGATGTTTGATGACACCGTGTACTACTTATCTTTTGAAACCCAAGCCGAGGCAGTGGAAGTTCTCGAGAAGCTGAATTCAAAACCAGCCATTGGGTTGTTATCTTCCCTGATTTTTTGGAATGAAAAACGCCCAATAAAAACAGGGATTTTGAATCTGCTTGATTGGACACGGGTAGAAGTGCCAGTGATACAACACGTACCGATTATTGGTTTGGTCAGTCCAGTACAAAACGCAGTAGACTAAGAACATAAGCACAGGCTCGAGACAGGTTTAAAATGATTGAAACGAAAATAGATTTTCAAACCAATACACTAGAAGGAGTTCGTTTTGTTGTGCATGGCGTACCAGCCCGAATCAGACGCTCACCAGAAGGACAAGAATTTCGTACTTTTTCAATAGCTGTTTCGTTGCGGCTAGATGAACTGATAAAAGATGTTTTGACTCGAGATAACACGCCTAGAACAGTTGAACTCGAGTTCCATATCTCTTCTTTTTGATAAATATGGTAAAGCACCTAGAGGTGTTGCATGTCAAGTAAAGTGGATACGTCCAAGATTTTTGGTAAAATTCAATTCGTTAAGCATTTTCCAGATTACAAGGTTAAAGAAGTAACGAACTTTGCAGACTTGAATGTTCAAATAGTCTCGAGTTTCGCAAATTCCTCAGGCAAGTGGCAGATAGTGGAAAATTTTCCTGACTTCAAAATTCAAATTGTTGATAGTTTTCCAGATTTCACAATTAAGAAAGTTTGAGTTGCTCACATATCACTTGAGACTGAGCTTACCGCGTAACAAAAAAATCAGACTCAAATTCTTAACGCCTTAATCGGTTTAGCTAACTCGAGGCTCGGGTCAGTCTCCCACAACGTAAAATCAGCTTTATACCCTTCTTTAACCTGCCCGTACCACTTTTCCCAGCCAGCAGCTTTGGCAGCCCCAATCGTGTATCCCTCGAGTGCTTCGAGTGGCGTTAAGCATTGCTCACTCATAAACGGTTTGCCATCTAAGCCCAAACGCTTCACGGCTGCCTCGAGTCCAAGGGTTGGTTCTGGTGTGGCGACACTGGCATCTGAACCAAGCGCCAGCGTTGCACCAGTCTCGAGTAAAGTTCTGAATGGGTAGGTAGTTTTAGCTCGAGTCTCGCCAAGTAAGCCAAAAACGGGTACGGCATCATCTACCAAATGAATCGCTTGGACACTAGCAACAATACCGAGTTTCCCAAATCTGGCAATATCAGCAGGGGAGAGGTGCTGGGCGTGTTCAAGCCGCAAACGCACGCCCCTTGCATCTGCCAAAGGTTTTAATTTCTCGAGAACATTCAGCACTTCATGGTTTGCTCGGTCGCCTATCGCATGAACCACGGGGGTAAATCCCATCTCGAGGGCGCGACGACCCCGCTCGAGAATCAGTTCTGGCGGGTCGGCAATCACTCCTGTTTCGGTTGTGCCTAAGTACGGCTCGAACATCCAAGCAGTGCGCGAACCGAGTGCGCCATCGGCAAAGAATTTAATGCCACAAATTTTGACCAAATTACCTGTGCCGCCTCGTAAACCAGTCGCTTCAACATGTTCTAAATCGGCATGGGGAATACTGCTCCAGACTTGCAAAGGCAATTCCCCACGCTGCTCGAGTTCTTGCACCGCCCGTAAACTCATGGCTGGCTCGAGTGCCATGGTGTGAACACTGGTGTACCCCCACGCCTCGAGTTGGGCGCAAGCGCGTTTTGTGGCGTCACGCATTCTTCAAGGCTTGCGGCGGGAATGGCTTGGCGCACCAAATTCATGGC
>JANNEE010000709.1:0-2093 GCA_031388325.1 Deinococcales bacterium | reverse complement strand
CAAGTAACGTTGGCACATAATACGCGCCGCGCTCCGCCATTAAATCTGCTGTTTCTTCATCTATCCAATGCCCATGTTCGACCGTGTTTAGCCCCAGTGTCACCGCCGTTTTGACACTTTCACCACCGCTCGTGTGGGCTGCCACAAATTTCTCGAGGTGGGCTGCTTCCTGCATCACTGCCGCGATTTCTTCGTCGGTCATTTCTTGGCGGTACGGGGTGTGTTCAACATCCACCCTCGAGCCAACACACAAATTGATTTTAATAAAATCTGCACCACGTTTAACTTGACTTCGCGCTCCACGAATAAAACCCAGTGCGCCATCACAGGGCAGGGTCATATCTGTAAACCCCACATGGTCGCCCCAACCGCCAGCATCCATGTGTCCACCCGTGACCGACAAACCCAAGCCGCAAGCCTTGACTCGAGAACCCAGCACATGACCCGCGTTAATCGCATCGCGTAAGTCAATGATGACCCCACCGGGCGCGTTCATATCACGCACCGAAGTAAACCCCCACTCGAGGGTGTCTTTGGCATGTTTGGCGGCACGTAATGCCAAAAGCGGGTACGAAGTCTCACTGGCTTCACGGCGAAAAGCCCCTGCTTCGGGTTTGCCCGTATACGCCAAATGCACATGGGTGTCTATCAAACCGGGCATCAGAGTTTGGGTGCGAATGATATTTGTGCCGTCTGGAATAGCCACATCAGCCACTCGAGACACCCCAACAATTAAACCGTTTTCCTCGAACAGCACAGCATTCTCAAGAGGAGGGTTGCCTGTGCCGTCAATCAGGCGTTGGGCGATGAAGGCTTTCACGCTTCCCACCCCTCAGCCCGTAACTCTTCGGAACGTTGCCAAGCATTGACGTACTGGTTATGAATCCCATTCGAGTTTTGCAGTGCCAATTCAACAAAAGCTGGCGTGATTAAAAACGGGTCTTTCCAGATTTTCTTGGTTTCCTCGGAATACGTCTGCATACTCATGCTGGTCTGGGTTGGTGTGCCGGGCGTGATGGTGTTGACGGCAATGCCATCTTCGCCCAAATCGGCAGCAATGGCTCGAGACAAACCCTCTAAGCCAAATTTTGAGGCGCAGTAGGCGATTTCATGGGCAAAACCCATCACTCCTGCTCGAGACGAAACGTTGATAATCGAACCATTTTTAGCTTGCTGCATGGCGGGTGCAAAAGCGCGGCACATCAAAAACACACCGCGTAAATTAACGCCTAAAATTGTGTCCCAGTCCTCGAGGGTGGTGTCGGTCAGGTGCTTTTCAATAATTACCCCTGCCACATTGCTAAGAATATCTATGCGGTTCTGTTGCCCCAGAACTGTTTGGGCTAGATTCTCGACACTGGTTGGCTCGAGTAAATCCAATGGCACAGCATGGGCTTGTAGTCCAGCTTCACGCAAGGCTTGCATTTCAAACTCGAGTTCTGCCATTTCGCGGTCTGCACCGTAGACAACTGCACCCTCAAGCGCAAATGCCCGTGCCACGGCTCGCCCAATGCCTCTGGCTGCTCCTGTCACGACTGCAACTTTGCCCTGTAGTCTCATGTGGCGACCCGCCCCCCGTCAATTAACAGCCCAATGCCAGTGGTAAAAGAACTCATCTCCGAGGCGAGGTACAGCACGGTTCTAGCAATCTCGAGCGGTGTTCCCATGCGTCCAATCGGGGTGTTTTCCATCCACATTTGCCTCGTGGCTTCTTGGTTTTGTGCCAAATCTAAATTGCGTTGGTTCATTGGCGTGTCTATCACACCGGGGCAGATGGCATTAACCCGAATGCTTTGTCTCGAGTATTCGATGGCTAGAATTCTGGTCAGGCTCATGATTGCGCCCTTACTTGCGCCATACGAGATATTTCCGCCGACATTGGCAAAAGCCGAGACCGATGAATTATTGACGATTGTGCCACCACCCGACTCGAGCAGCAGGGGAATAGCGTGTTTACAGCAAAAGAATGTGCCTTTGAGGTTGACCCCAATCACACGGTCAAACAGTTCTTCGGTCACGTCGGTACTTGGGGTTTTTGGCTGCTCGATTCCGGCATTGTTAAAAATTGTGTGCAGTCCGCCAAATTCTTGTTT
>JANNEE010000615.1:0-6440 GCA_031388325.1 Deinococcales bacterium | reverse complement strand
TATGCCTATCACACCAGCCCGCAACTCGATAGTCTAACCGTAATTGCTTTTGGGCAGAATAACGCGATTGGTTTTACAATTATCAGTGCCAAAAGCGCCAGCCAAGAATTATCTAGCATTGCCAATACCTTACTTGGCAATTTAGCCTTTGCCCCAAGCCCGACTTTTGAGACGGTACAACAACTTCGCCAAGGTTTAGGCGGATTATACTTACTGCACTATTCGTTCAAAGCAGTGGGTTCAAGTGGTTTTGGCGGCACAGAAAATAAACGTCAATGGGATTTATGCTCGAACGGCACATATGCTTATTTTGGTCGGGTCGAAAGCAGTTACGCCACCAATAACCCCTATGCGGACACCAATTTGTCGCTTTTTAGCACCAGTGGAGCAAACGAAGTCGGAGTTTGGCGGGTTTTTGCGGTGGGTGATGCTTACGCCCTGCTGACTATTTCTAACCAAGGGGTGCTGGACTCGCATATTTTAAGTAATCTTGAACGCGCAAATGGAAAACTCCCATTCTTAAACGGCAAAGAACTTGGGGCGTTTGGACGCAGTAACGTTTGTCAGTAAGGTGATTATGAAAAAAATAATGATGCTGATTGTCGGTTTAGTGCTGCTGGTCTCGAGTTTTGTCTTGGCACAAAGCCTAACTGGAACTTGGACACTTCGCACCCCAGAAGGACAAACCATCACCTTGAACCTGCAAGATTCAAATGGGCAAATTATCGGCAAACTCAGCAACGGAGCAAACGTCTATGCTTTGCAAGGAAACTCGAGTGGTTTACAAGCCGAAGGTTTGTACGAGGGGGCTGGAGAACAAGGTTTTTTTAGCTTGAGTGTACAAGGTAATACCTTAAATTTTATTTTTGGTCAACTTGATGCCAATGGACAAGCCGATACCAGCACCGCCCAGCAAGTGGTGTTTACTCGAGTTATCGCCAGCAGCAAACCACCCGCCAGCACCGTAAAACCAAGCAGCCCAAACACCAATAGTTCGAGTGCCATTAGCCAAAGCCCCATTGCCACCAAATTACCCAGTGGCACAAGCGCTAAAGCAGGGGCAAAATACACGGCGGGGACTCGAGTCAATATCCTTAATCATGGGGTTTCTTTTGTGACCCCGAAAGGTTTCACGGGGCAAACAGCGGCTACCGCCAATGGCAATCTAACGCTGTTTAGCCAAGGCAAAACCGCCAATATTTTTATTTGGGCATTCACCGGTTTAGAACCCAAAGATGCCAGTGCTTGGCTCGAGTACCCATTAGAACTCGATGCCAAGCTAAAACTCGAACCGCTTGGCACACCAAAAGTTGTTGGTGGGGTCTTGAGCGCCCGTCACACCCATCCACAACTTGAATCACAAACCACAATGGTTTTTAGTAAAAGCAGTGCCATTGGCTTTACCGTCCTGACCAGTAAAGCCAGCCAAAACCAACTCGAGGGCATCAGCAAAAGCCTTGTACAAAGCAGCAAATTTGCCCCAAGTCAACTAGCAGATACCGTCAAGCGCTTAAAACTTGGCTTAAGCGGACGCTACTTACTGCATTATTCGTTTACTGGGGCGGGCAGTGGTAATGCTGGTGGCACAGAAAATAAACGCCAATGGGATTTATGTTCAAACGGACAATACGCCTACACTGGCAGGGTCGAAAGCAGTTACAGCAGCAATAATTACTGGGCTGGAACAAACACCAGTTTTTTTAGCACCAACGGCGCAGACCAAGTTGGAGTCTGGCGGGTCTTTGCAATCAACGACCTGTTTTCATTGTTGACCATCTCGAGCCAAGGCACACTGGACTTGCGTTTATTGAGTAATCTTCAGGGCGCAGGCGGAAAATTACCGTTTTTAGATGGCAAAGAACTTGGGGCTTATGGCAAAAGTAATAAATGTACCTAATAAGCGCAACCCTGTGCTTATTATGCCTAACTGATTATCCGCCAACCACGTTCTTTTGCGACTATTTCTAGGGTGCTGTCACCACTGGCAACAATCGCTTCTACTGCCAATTCAAGCATGGGAATATCTGGCATCGTGTCGCCGTAGGCTATGGTTAAAACCTGCCCTGCTAAGAAATTCTCGAGTCCAAGGCGTTTTTCTAAACCCACCCGAATTTCGCCAATCACCAGCCCTGTCAGTTTCCCGTTCTGTGTGGCAATCGGTGTACCAAGGGCTTCAAAGCCAAAAGGGGCAGCAAACGCCTCGAGGACTGGTTGGTATGTACCACTGGCAAGAATCACTTGGAAACCATTTTTTTTGGCTGTCTCGAGTTCTTGTAAAACACTGGGTCTGATTTTTGGCAGCAATTCATGTTCGGCAACCCAAGTGGCAACCTGCTTAAATTCTTCGACGCTTATGCCAGCAAAAAGCCGCATGATATTGGCTGTCCAACGGTTCTGAAATTCACGTTTGGAAATCAGACCGAGCTTGCTGCTTATAAATTGTGGCAACTGACTTACAAAAAATAACCAAAAATCTGTTTTGCGATTGTGCTGCTCTAAATAGGCTCGAATTCCACGCCAAGTCTCACCTCTGGTTAGCGTTCCCTCGAGATCAGAAGCAATAATGATTTGATCAGATAGGCTCATGTCTTGATCAAAAGTACCGTTCATGTCTTGGTAATCGCCATGGTGCATCTGGAAACACAGACCAATTTACCGGCTTCATCGGCAATTTGAATATCCCAAACATGGGTACTTTTGCCTCGGTGCAAAGGTGTGGCTGTGGCTGTCACAAAACCATCGCGTTTAGGACGAACATGATTGGCGTTTATCTCGAGACCAAAAGCATTTTCGCCGTTTTCGACAACATTTAAGTACGCGCCAATACTGGCAACAGTTTCGGCTAAAGCCACCGAAGCCCCACCATGCAAAAACCCAAACGGCTGCGAGACTTTGGGCTGGACGGGCATTTTAGCGACCACTCGGTCTTTTGTAGCCTCGAGTATTTCTATCTCTAAGGTTTGAACCAATGTTTGCTGCAAAGCGCTTAAATCATTCATAATTGCCTCCGGGCTTAAAAAATGTACCACTGCTATTTTGCGCTGCTCTAACCCCCTGCGTACAAGTACGGGCGAACTTCTAAGCCATCTATTTGTAATTCGAGAAAACGCAGTACCCGTTCAATATGCACTGGGTCACGGTACATTTTAGAGAGCATCACTGCGCCTTCTAGGGATGCCAGCATCACGCTCGAGAAACTTTCGGGGTCTAGGTCACGGCGTAGTTCGCCGCGAGCAATGCCCCGTTCAAGAATCCCTTTGATGGCGGTGCGCCAGCCCTCAAGCGCTCGGCGCACACTCGGGCGCAGGGCAGGCAAAGCATCATCAGCTTCGATAGCGGCGTTCAGCATTGGGCAACCACCACGCACTGGTGGGTCGGTTAAAAAACTCTTAAAGACCTCGAGAACCGCATACAGCCGCGAACGCGAATCGCGGCGTTCCTCGAGCAAGCTGTTATAGCGCGTTTCGACTTGTTGCACGGCAAATAAAAAAGCTTCCTGCATCAAGGCTTCTTTGTTGGCAAAATGATTGTAAATACCGCCTTTCTCGAGTTTAGTGGCAGCCATAATGTCCGATAAGCTGGTACTGGCATAGCCTTGTTTGTTAAACAAAGCCGCGCTCTGCTCGAGAATAAATTCTTTGGTTCGTTCACCTTTACGCATTTTAATCCTTGTAAAAAAACCATTCGGTCTTTTTTAAGGTACAGCAAGAAATAAGCAATTGTCAAGTATCAAGTTATGTACAGCCTGTGGGATATATTGGTTTAACTGCCCCTGTGTGGCAACTCGAGTAGCCAAGACCTAAATCCCTATATTTTGTACGGATTTTACGTGTTAAACTAGGAATGATTCTCAGTTCTACCCAGAGGTGTACCCATGTGGATTTCAACCAAAGCTCAGTACGGACTTCGCGCCCTTGTCGAAATTGCCAATGCAGACGGTCAATCTGTGGCATTAAAATACGTTGCCGAACGCCAAGACATAAGCCAGCATTACTTAGAACAGATTGCTTCTAATTTGCGCCGCGCCGGTTTTATCCGCAGTGTCCGTGGTGCTTTTGGTGGCTATAAACTGGCTCGAGCGCCCGAACTCATCTCTGCCCTTGAAGTGGTCGAAGTGATGGAAGGCAGTATCGCTCCGGTTTCTTGTATCGAAGACTCGAGCAGTTGTAGCCATGCCAATTCTTGCGGCACAGAAAGCCTCTGGCGGCGCGTGGACACAGCCATTCGCGATGTCTTGGGCAATGCCACCCTCAAAGACCTGATGCTCGAGGCTCAGATGGTAGATGCCACCAGCAAAGCTCGGTTACTGGCTAACCCCGCCACCCAAAGCGGAATCGCCTTGCCAATGGCAGGGGATTAAGAGAAATAAAGTAAGGGTTTCCTCCTTCTAAGTATCTCACGCTTTCATTTTAGAATTTCCAGAAAAACGTCAATTCTGTCATTTCAGCGTGAGATACGCTTTCCTTACTCCTGTTAGTCGCAAAATGTTTTAGGAAAAATACCTAAAACATTTCGGGGAGGTACTTAAGTCTGTTATGCGTGTTTATTTAGATTTTGCAGCCACCACGCCACTTGACCCAGATGTTGAAGTGCAGATGCGTCCTTTTCAATTTTTATTGGGCAATGCCTCGAGTGTCCATCGGGAGGGTTCGGCAGCTAAGGAAGCCCTCGAGGCAGCAAGGGAGCGGCTTTCTCGAGTGCTTGGGGTGCTGAGTCAGGAATTGGTCTTTACTTCCGGTGGGACAGAAGCCAATAATCAAGTTTTATTTTCGGCGATGCTAACAGGTGGGCATGTGGTAACCACGGCGGTAGAACACAGTGCGATTCTTGCGCCGCTCCGGGCTTTGGTAAATATGGGTCGGGTGACAGCCACGATTCTTAGTCCAGACGAATTTGGCATGGTCAGTGCGGCTCAGGTACGCCAAGCAATTACCCCCGAGACCAAACTGATTTCTGTGCAGCATGTCAATAACGAATTGGGTACGATTCAACCAATTGGCGAAATTGGGCGGATAGCCAAAGAATTTAAGATTCCTTTTCATGTGGATGCGGTGCAGAGCCTTGGGCATGTGCCGCTTGATGTCAAAGACTTGGGTTGTGATTTGCTATCGGTGGCTGCCCACAAGTTTTATGGACCTAAAGGGATTGGGGCGCTGTGGGTCTCGAGGGAACTCGAGAAACGCGGGTTTATCCTCTCGCCTATTCTGTACGGTGGACAACAAGAACGTGGTTTTCGTGGTGGAACTCAGGATGTCCCCGCGATTATCGGCATGAGTTTAGCTGCCGAAAAAGCGGCTGCACTGCAAGAATCCGAATCCGCTCGGCTCGAGCCAATGCGCGATTGGTTGGCTAGGGAACTGACCAGTATTGACGGGGTAAGCCTCAATGGGCATCCGACCAAGCGCAGCCCAAGACACATCAACATCACCGCCGCAGGTGCAGATGGCGAAGCGCTTTTAATGAACCTTGACTTGGAAGGGGTGGCTGCCAGTTCTGGCAGTGCGTGAAGTTCTGGGACACTCGAGCCGAGTCATGTGCTGCTGGCAATTGGCAAAAGTAAAAGCGATGCTCGAGCCAGTCTGCGGTTCTCGCTTGGGCGCAGTAGCACCCAGAATGACCTCGAGTTTGCAGTTGGGGCGTTCAAAAAAGCCTTGAAACGCTCAAGGTAATGTTAAGTCCTCGGGTATTGGTCTCGCTGTGAGAAGTTGTGGTATCCTCGAGTTGGGGAACAGGAAAAATCCTATGAAAAGTAATCCTTTGCTGCCTTTGATTGCCTTGTTGCTGCTTGGATATGGTGGATTCACTTTGTATCAGCGTGGTCAGTTGAACTTACCGGGTTTACCGCGAACAACCTCGAGTAATGCTCCTAGCCCACCTTCTACACCGACTACGCCGCCTATCAGTACCCCAACAACGCCAGCCAACACACCGACCACGCCGCCAGCCAATACCACTTCCCTCGAGATTGAACCAGCCTTATTTGTGCGGGCAGAATTAAAAACCTTGTTTGATTTTTACAATAAAAAAGACTGGGCGAATCTGCTGACCAGTTCTGACACCTACCGTCGTAAGAACCCAACCGATGCCATGGCGGGTTTGCTGCGCGAAGAAGCGATTCTTAAACTCGCCAAGTCCGACAACTACCGAATTGGTGTTTCTGCGCCATTAACGGGTTCGTTGCGTCAAGTTGGCGAGGCTTTTTTGCAAGGTGTCTACTTGGCAGTCAAAGAAGTTAATGACGATGGTGGTTTTTTACGCAACCAAAAAGGCGATAAAAACAAAATCAGTGTGCGAATCCTCAACGACGCGGGAGACCGCACCACCGCCATTAAAGTCGCTTCGGAAATGATTAATGATCAGTACATTTGGGGTGTGGTTGGTCCGTACTCGAGCAGTACCCTGCTTGCCAGTGCGCCGATTTACAATGCGGCTAGTCCAGG
>JANNEE010000611.1:0-1768 GCA_031388325.1 Deinococcales bacterium | reverse complement strand
TTGTATTCGGCAATTTTTTCGGCTCGAGTCGCGGGTTGGTTATCGGAGTTTTGGATTTATAGGCGGTAAATGATGTTGGCTGCACCTTCAGCCCCCATGACCGCAACAGCCGCGTTTGGATAAGCCAAAACTACATCTGCGCCCATGTCGCGGCTGTTCATGGCGAGGTACGCCCCACCATACGATTTTCGGGTAATTAACGTAATTTTCGGCACACTGGCTTCGGCATACGCATAAAGCATTTTTGCACCATGACAAATAATGCCTTGGTGTTCTTGGGTTACGCCGGGTAAAAAACCCGTGACATCTACCAAGGTCACAATCGGCAGGTTATAGCAATCGCAGGTGCGAATAAAGCGAGCCGCTTTGTCAGAGGCATCAATGTTCAGAACGCCCGCCATAAAACGTGGATTGTTGGCAATAATGCCCACCGAACGCCCGCCCAGACGGGCAAAACCACAAATCATGTTCTTGGCAAAAGCGGGTTGAATCTCTAAGAAATCCTTGTCATCCACGATTTCATGAATCACTTCGAGCATCGGATAAGGTTTACGTTGGTCTGGATGGACAATCTCGAGGATACGTGGGGTTTTGCGCTGCTTTGGGTCTTTGGAAATTTGTAACGGCGTTTCTTCTCTGGCGTTCGCTGGTAAATACGACAACAACAATTTTATTTTCTCGAGAACATCACGGTCATTGTTGCCCTCGAGATGACAAACCCCGCTTTTGCTGCTGTGAACATCCGCTCCGCCCAATTCTTCAAAACTGACATCTTCTCGGGTGACGCTTTTAATCACTTCGGGACCAGTGATAAACATATAACTGCTGCCACGAGCCATAACCACAAAATCTGTTAAAGCTGGGCTGTAGACCGCACCACCCGCACAAGGACCTAGAATCGCACTGATTTGCGGCACAACTCCGCTATAAATGGCATTGCGATAAAAAATTTCGCCGTACCCCGATAGGCTGTCCACGCCTTCTTGAATTCGTGCGCCCGCCGAGTCGTTCAAGCCAACGATTGGACAGCCGACCTTGACCGCTAAATCCATGACCTTGGTGATTTTGGCGGCATTCATTTTGCCTAAAGAACCACCCAGCACTGTAAAATCCTGAGAAAACACACAGACTTTGCGCCCGTTCACCATACCAAAACCCGTGACCACACCCTCGCCGGGGGCATCCACACCAGCCATAAGATTAGACTCGAGGTGTTCAACAAAAACACTGGTTTCAACAAAACTATTTTCGTCAAGCAGCACTTCAATCCGTTCTCGAGCGGTCAGTTTACCTTGGTCTCGTTGCTTTTTTTGTTTCTCGAGACCACCCCCAAGGTGTATCGCTTTGCGTCTATCTTCAATTTCAGAGAGGGCGGCTTGAAAAAAACCAACAGCATTATCGGGCATGGGTACATTCTAACTGGGCTGGACATCAGAAAATCAAAAATAGGTTTGTGGGCAATTGAATGCAGTACAATGTTGCCAAGATGTATGTAAAAAGTGTTAAATTTACCAATTTACGTTGCTTCAAAGAAGGGGAATTGGATTTTCGTTATCCGAGCGACGGGAAAGTGTTGCCTGATGGTGTACCGAATTTAGACAATGTAAACGTAATTCTTGGGGTGAACGGTGCGGGGAAAACAACGGCACTGTTAGGGACTATATTACCTTTTTTGGGGTATTTGACTCAAATGGGTTTTCGTCCGTATGAACTTGTCAGAAATGATACGAGTGACTCGAGTATCCATCTTGAAATGTTTATTTCACCA
>JANNEE010000579.1:0-3527 GCA_031388325.1 Deinococcales bacterium | reverse complement strand
AAACAAGTGATTTCACCATTTCCGCCGTTAGATATGTTTGATGGATTAGAATCTGCAAGATCTCGTGAGCCCAATCATTTTGAAGAAGCTGTTATTCAATATAAGCACAATGCCAAACACGGCAATTCGACCACTCGAGCTTTGGCTTGGGGGAAACTGGCAAACCTCTACGATATTTTGGGTCAAATTGAAAATCGGGATGAAGCAGTAAAGCAATCACTCGAGAATGCCCTAAAAACCCAAGTCCCTTTTGCCCAAATACGAGCCTGTATTGCGGTTCTAAAATACGGCACGCAGTCGCAACTCGAGCAGATACTGCCTTTGGTGCAGGGTAAAAAAAGTCCAGACCCAAATGCCCAAGCCGAACTAGAAGCTGCCCTCGAGTCACGCGGACTATAATTCCTAATCGAATTCCTGTCGAAATACTCATCTCGAGCCGTTAGCCTCTAAACTATGCTCGTTCGTCGTGTCTCATTGTATTTATTGCGCGAGTCTGTGCCTTTGTATTTTGTTGGTGTACTGACCATTCTAGTGCTGCTGTTACTCGATTATTTTGCGACCCTGATTGGGTTTTTTATTCGCAATAATTCGCCAGTTGGTTTAATTGTGCAAAATGTGGCAGACCGAATTCCATTTTTTTTGTCGTACATGATTGCCCCAGCCCTTGCCTTTGCCATTCCAGTCGGTTTAGGGCGGCTCGGTAAAGATTCGGAACTCAAAGCCTTGTATGCCCTCGGGGTACGTCCAGCTTGGATGCTTTGGGTGTTTGTTTGTTTTGGTTTGTGTGTCACAGGTTTTCAGTTTTACAGCACCAATGTCTGGCAACCATCCGCCGAAGAACGTTTCAAGACCAGTTTTTCCAAACTCTTTAATTCCGAACCCAGCACCACCCAAGAACTGAAAAGTTTTAAAAGTCCAGACGGCAAGACCTTGTTCCACGCGGGAACAGTCGCCCCAAAACTCGAGGATAAAAAAGTAGCCGATTTGTATGGTGTAGCCGTGATTACCGAAGAAGGGACGTTTACCGCCACCCGAGGAACGTGGGATGCCAGAGCCAAAACGTGGCAGTTATTTACGGTTTACCACACCGATAAAAACGGAAAACTCGAGGGAGTCCCCGAAGTGCGTAAAGAATTTGCCTTCCAAGCAGCCCTCGAGCCGGACGCAAAATTACCAGAACATCTAAGTTTACCAGACCTTGCTAAACGCGCTTCGAGTACCACCCAGAGTCTACAAGAACGTTACACCGCCAATTATTTACTGCAACGGCGTTTTGCCGACCCGTTTGCTGCCCTGATGATGGCGTTACTTGGGGCGGCGGTTGGTTTGGGTATCTCGAGCCGCGCCACTGGTTTTTTAGCCACGATTGTGGTGCTGGCATTGTACTGGGCAATGTGGATTATGGGGCAACAACTCGCCGCTTCTCAAGCTGTGCCATTCTGGTTTGCGGCTTGGCTTCCAACCATGCTTTTTGCTGTCGGTACTTTGGTGGCTTTTCGGAGGCTGTCATGAATCCTGCTCGAGCCATTGCCAAGCAATCTTTGCCGCGTCCGCCACGGATTACCAAACTCGATTGGTACTTACTGAACGAGATTTTGCCGTGGTTGCTGAGTGGTTTAACCGTAGTAGTGCTGGTTTTGATTATGGGGGCGATGTTTGCCCAAGCTGGAGAAATTTTATCCAAGGGTGCAAACCCGCTACTGGTACTGCAATTTATGGCGTTTAATATCCCAGATATGATGTCGCGGGCTTTACCGCTTGCGATGCTTTTTGCGGTTTTAATGGGTTTAAGTCGTTTGACCCAAGACAGTGAATTAAAAGCTGCGATAGTCAGTGGTGTTCCGCCAACCCGTTTGGTTTTTCCTGTGCTTGGCATGGGAACTGTTGTGGCACTGCTGGCGTTTATCAATGCCGAAACAATTAAACCTAGAGCCTTCACCGAAGCCCAGCGTGTTTTTAAGGACATTGTGTTATCAAACCCTAAAATTGTGGTTGCCGATGGACAATTTTTTAAGGACTCGCAAAACCAAGTGATTTACATTGCCCCCGGCGGAATCTCGAGCAATGGCAATTTAAGCGATATTACGGTGTTACAAGGGCAATCTGGGCAAGTGCCAAGCACCATCACTCGAGCGCCAACTGGCAGCATCCTCAAAGAAGAAGGGGCGATTTTACTCGAAAACGGCACACGCACCACCTATAAAGGCGGCGATGCCCGCCCTGTAACCGTGATTCGCTTTGCTCGAGCCACCATTCCGATTCGTCAATTGCGTCAGGGCAGTGGTTTGAGTGCCGATGCAATGCAATTATCGGTCTTTGATTTAATTGCCCGGATTAACACCTACCGCACCCAAGGTTTTGTCCCCAACAATGAATTAACCGCCTTGCACCGAAAATTTGCCGAACCGATTGCCGCCATTGCCTTTGCATTATTTGGCATTGGTGTCAGTTTATGGGCGCTTCGCAGTAATCAGAATTTTGGTTTTACTGGCGCAGCCTTTTTTACTTTTTTTTATTATGCCACCAGCACAGTTTTTAGGGTCATGGGCGAGAATGGGGCGCTGATGCCACTCTTAGCCGCTTGGATGCCGAATGTGATTTATGCTGGGGCTGGAATGGTGTTTTTATGGCTTGCTCGACGGCGTTAAAACTCATGGTTCATTGGGTTAGAGTCTCATCTCGAGTCAGTAAAATTTAAGTATGACATGGCAAGAAATTCGGAAGTCCATTTGAAATTCTTTCTCATGTTGATAATTTTTTGCTTGGCAACCACCGCTCAAGCCCGTAAAATCACGATAGTTCAAGCCACTAAAGTCGAATTGCGCCCTAGTGTGACCACACCAAGCGGCACAAGCGAAGAGTACATTGTGATTGTTGGCGACCCTGCGATTATCAAAATAGATGAAGATGAAATCACGGCTGACCGAATTGAGTACAACAAAACCACCCGAAAACTGCGAATTGTGGGCGAAGGTATTTTCCAAGGCAAATCCGACACCATCGCAGGGCGAGACTTTGAAGTTGACCTCGAGTCCGAAGGCTTAAGTGCCGCCGATGTGTTTATTTCAACCACCGAAATAGATGTCGAGGGCGTAAATTGTGAACGTCTACCCGGGCAGGTCAGTGTTCAAGATGGTTATTTTTCGCCTTGCTCGAGATGCGGCACAACACAAGATGCGTATGGTTTTAAGGCAAAAGAAATCACCTTGTATCCGGGTGATAGGCTGATTGCAAGAGATGTGACGATTTTATTGGCAGGTGCGCCAATTATGTACCTGCCAATCGTGGTGGTTTTTTTGTCTGAGCCTTCACGTTACCCAAAACTCGAGTTAAATTTAGGTCAGACCACCAGCCGCCCAACCGTCGGTTTGGATTTGCCTTTTACGATTGGCGAAAATGGTTTTGGGTACTGGTTACTGCGTTATTATGCGGCTCGAACCCCAGCTTTTGGGATTGGCTTTGATGTCAATTTTGTCAATTTGTTTGGCTACTCGAATAAAGCCAGAGCCGCTTTTTTGTTGTTGCCG
>JANNEE010000549.1:0-2081 GCA_031388325.1 Deinococcales bacterium | reverse complement strand
GCCTCACGGTCTCCGCGCCCGGCTTCCTCAACGGCTTGACGGCACTCGCCCACGCCACCACCAATAACCCGTTTGTCCTTCGCAGACGTAAACAGTGGCTTCTTTACCGCTTTTAAGTTGCCACAGCACTTCTTTAATCAGTCCACGAATAAAAAGTTCCTCGAGTCCAGAATCAATGAATTTTTTGTCATCGTTCTTAAAGTCAATGTCCGAAGCCGCATGAAGTTGGGCTACCGTGCGCCGCCGAGCGGGTTTACCCTTACCGAGTTTACGCGAACGGTCTTGGAATTCCTCGATTTTATCTAAGTTCTCGAGGTCTGCCCACCACGGCTCGTCGGTGGTTTCGAGGTTTTCAGGCTCGGGCGCAGTTTCGGCTCGAGAGATTTTATTGATTTTGGTAAGTTCAAAAGTATTTGGGACAGTATTTTCTGTCAGCGCCATCAGCGCAGCATGACGCGGCATTAGAGAACCACCAAATGGTGTTTAGGTTGACAGTACAAAGGTGATGCTGGGAAGAATTTGGGAATCACGGTTACTCCTAAAAGTAGGGAAAACAAAGCTATTACTGGTTCGAGACACGGTTCTCTCGAGTCGGACAATGATTTGGTTGTGATTCATATACAGCACCTCCTTTGGCTTGAATGCGAAATCTTAGCACGTTTTTTTGGTTGGCGTGGCATCGGCTAAATGGCGTATTAGATTTTAATGATTAACTTACCCTTGGCATGACCTAAACCAAGGTAGGTTAGCGCCTCTGGCAACTCGAGCAGGGTGTATTCTTTTTCAATCACAGGCTTGACTGCACCAGTCTCGAGCAGTTTTACAAGGTACTTTAAGTCGTCGGTGTTTGGTTTGACCAATAAATTCAAGAATTTTTGTTGCCCTGTCATACCCATTACCGAGCCTAAAAACAACATTTGTAGGATGTTGCCGATTGTACCGCCAGCCATCACATAGCGTCCTTGGGGTTTTAGCAGTGGTTTGAACTCGAGGAACGAACGATAAGCCGCCACATCAAAAATTAAGTCAAAACGCTGCGTAAGTTTGGTCGGGTCTTGTTTGCTGTAATCCAACACATGGTCTGCCCCAATTTCGCGCACCATCTCGAGTTTGCTGGTGCTGCACACCGCCGTGACTTCTGCGCCAAGTGCTTTGGCAATCTGCACCGCATATGTTCCTACACCTCCCGAAGCACCGTTAATTAAAACCTTCTGCCCTGCACTCAACTGCCCTAAATCTCGCAGTCCTTGCAGCGCGGTGGTGGCGGCGTTTGGAATCGCAGCAACTTGTTCAAAACCTAACGCGGTTGGTTTATGCACCAGTGCTTTAGCGTCCACACACACAAATTCGGCAAATGCCCCAAAGCCATAATCTGCGAGGTTGGCAAAGACTTCATCACCGATGCCAAAAGTTGTGACATTCTGACCAACGGCGCGGACAATACCAGCCATATCCGAGCCTAAAATGGTGTGTTTGGGCTTAAAAAATCCATAAGCGGCGCGTACCAAAAATGGTGTACCTGTCAGCAAATGGTAATCGCCAGAATTGACCGAAGCGGCTTTAATTTCAATCAATACCTGATGGTCTTTGGGGATAGGTTGCTCGAGTTCACTCAGGGTTAAAACCGAAGGTGAACCGTATTGGGTGTAGGTCATGGCTTTCATGTTGTTGCTCCTTGCTTAAATCCTTTAACAAGTAACCAAATCGGGAAAACAATTTCAAATAACGCACCGAGTAAGAACAGCACTTGGCTACTTGGCATACCAATCAACTCGAGAATGACGCTCAGGCTTAGAAAGCAATAGCCAAGTAATCCAAGTACCGCCAACCAAACGGGTACAAGTTTTGCGGACAGTAACAAAAAACAAAGCATGAGGCTACCAACCCCTAAAAAAATCATGGCGGTGTTAAAACTAAGGTCATGCGCGACTCGAGCAGTAGCTAAGGCATTGGGTAAATCAAAGTGACTACCAAGTTGGGTAATCAGCAAAACAGCCATTGTACCAACCGATAATAAAACACTTTCGATTAACCGAAAACCTAAGTAAGCCGTCGCAATCACCAAACTATGCCGATGCAGA
>JANNEE010000532.1:0-1986 GCA_031388325.1 Deinococcales bacterium | reverse complement strand
AAAAGCGGCTCGAGGCGATGCGCCGCTTGACTTGCTGATTCGTGGGGCAGAAGTTGTGAATGTTTTTACTTTAGAGATTCTAAAAGCTGATATTGGGATTCTTGGAGACCGAATTGCAGTTGTGGATTACGGCGCAAAACTGGGCTTAAACGCCCAGACCATTCTCGAGGCAGACGGTTTAATTGCCACACCCGGTTTAATAGACACCCATGTGCATATCGAATCCAGTTTTGTCACCCCAGCAGAATTTGCTCGAGGTGTTCTGCCGTTCGGCACAACGACAATTGTGATTGACCCACATGAAATTTGTAATGTGCTTGGACTCGAAGGCTTTACTTATATGCTAGAAGCCAGTGCCAATCTGCCTTTGCGGGTATTTCTGACTGTTCCCTCGAGTGTCCCAAGTGTGCCGCACCTCGAGACAGCAGGAGCGACTTTTGAAGCCTCTGATATTGCCCAACTGCTGTGTGACCCAAGAGTGATTGGCGTTGCCGAACTGATGGATTACCAAGGTGTAATTCACCAGCGCCCACGAACGGCAGCGATTGTCGAAGCTGGCTTAGATTCTGGCAAGGCACTCGAGGGTCACGCTCCCCTGATTGTAGGGCATGACCTCGCGGCGTATATGGCGGCTGGCGTGAATTCAGACCATGAATGCCGTAGCGCATCTGAAATGCTTGAGAAAATCAGGGCTGGGATGTGGGTCTACGGCAGGGAAAACACTTTTCGGCACACCGTTGGTTTTCTTGCCGAAGCCCTAAAAACCGTGCCGAATGCGGTCAATGTGGCACTCTGCACCGATGATACCGACCCTGACGATTTAATTCGTCATGGGCATTTGAACCGTGGCTTGCGAATCCTGCTCGAGAACGGCGTACCAGCCGCCAAAGCTGTCCAAATTGCGACCCTAAACGCGGCTACACGCTTTGGATTGCATCAGCTTGGGGCAATTGCTTCGGGAAGATTTGCCGATATTTTGCTGTTTGAACACTTAACTGACTTCAAGCCCAAAATGGTCATCACCAACGGGCAGATTATTGCTCGAGACGGCAAACTTGAAACTGAAATACGCCAAATAACGTCTGCCCCAAAACAAAACACGGTGCGAATCAGGGCTATGACAGCATCAGATTTTATTCCAAAACAAATAGGCTTGACTGGACAGGCAACCATGCCAATTCTCGAGATGGATGCAAACCGCACCACCACTTTATCAAACCAAGAAATGCTGTTTAGTAAAGGCTTACTCGAGTTTCCACTGCCCCAAGACTTGCTGCTTTTAAGTGTCGTGTCGCGTCATGGACAAGCTCACGCCCCAAGTTTATGTTTGCTGCGCGGTTTGGGATTGCAAGATGGCGCTCTTGCTACAACCATTAGCCATGACAGCCATAACTTAATTGTTGTGGGGACAAACCCAAGCGATATGTTCTATGCCGTCCAAGCCCTAGAAGCCATGCACGGCGGGGCAGTTCTGGTCTCGAGTGGACAAATTAAAGCCAGTGTGCCGCTCGTTATTGCTGGGCTGTTAAGCGAAAAAAGTATTGTAGAAGTGGCTGCTGAAGTTCAAAACTTTAATAACGTGGCTCGAGAACATGGACTGGGCGGTGCATCACCAATTTTGTGCATCTCGAGTTTAGCCCTGCCCGTCGCTCCTTTTTACCGACTCACCGACCTTGGGCTGGTCAACACCATCACTCAAAAGTTTGTGACTCAAGAACAGTTTTAACTTGGGCAACACGCGCTTCTAAATCACCAAAAAGCTCGGTGTAATGAACACCGCGCACCGTGAGGTCATACCGCACCATGCCTTGCGCTCGAGAACGCCAGACAGCATCATCACGCCAACCATCTTGGGTGAACGGAATGTCATCACTGCACAAAAAAACGTGGTGATACCGATTTTGGGCAACTCGAGCCAGTTCGGTCAGTTCAGGCAAACCGCGCCCTTCATAGGCGTAGCCAAGAAACATTGTGGTAATCGCATTG
>JANNEE010000525.1:0-4037 GCA_031388325.1 Deinococcales bacterium | reverse complement strand
CCCCCAAACCCCACCACTGTGCCATAATTTTTGGGGGCTCATTTTGTAGAATAATCTAAAACTGTCCCCGCCAAATTAACTGTAATTTATGGTACAAAAAAGGCATGAAAACAAAGTTCGCACTTCTTGTGCTGTTTGGCTCGAGCGTAGCTTTCCTTGGTCACTCTGGCGCTCAGAATAACACCCCCAGCTTACCGCTCGAGATGCGTGTAGCAACCCAATGGTACACCCTGATGCTAGATTTAACCCGTCACACTGCGACTTACTCGCCACCAGTGGCTGCCCGTACCTTTGCTTATGTCGGTTTAACGATCCACGAATTGGTTGCCGTAAGCAGTAAAACCCTGCGTTCACTCGAGGGACAAATTCAAGGATTTCGCGGGATTACCAAGCCAGACCCAAAACAAAAGTACAACAACGCGGCTGTTCTGCACGGTGCATTCTCGAGCAGTATGGAGGCTTTGTATGGCAATACTGGTCCAACTGGGCAACGGGTGCTGATAATTGTCAAAAACCGTATTGCCCAAGATTTAGCAAAATCTATGCCTCAAGATGTTCTCGAGCGCAGCTTGAATTATGGACGTTTGGCAGCCCAACAAATCCTCGAGTTTGCCAAAACAGACGGTGGCGCAACCATTCTAAACTTGGGTTTCCCGCTCACCTATCCTAAAGCCACCAAACCAGAACAATGGATTCCAACCGCTCCCCTTGGGATGCAGCAAACCCCACTTTTGCCAGCTTGGGGCAATAATCGCCCGTTGGTCATGAAAACCGGTAATGACTGCCCCTTGCCAGCCCCTCCCACCTCCTCGAGCGAAAAAGATTCGGTGTTCTATAAAGAGGCATTAGAAGTTTACAACACCGTAAAAAACATCAGTCCTGAGCAGAAGAAAATCGCCCGATTTTGGTCCGATGACCCGATGCTAACCATTACCCCACCCGGACATTGGGTCAGCATTGCTCTAAATCTGGCGCTTGACAAAAACCTTAGCTTAGAGCAATTTGCCGAACTTCAAGCCCGAGTTGGACTGGCGGTCAACGATGCCTTTATTGGCTGCTGGCACACTAAGTATATTTATAACTTATTGCGTCCCACCACTTATATTCGCCGTCATATAGATGCAACCTTTGATGCCATTTTGCCCGTCCCACCATTTCCAGAATACCCCAGTGGTCACAGCACCCAAAGCAGTGCTGCCGCCAGTGTCCTGACCACTTTCTTTGGCGAAAATTATGCTTTCACCGACCGCACAGGTTCAGACAACGGACTCGAGCCACGCAGTTATAAGTCGTTTACCGAAGCGGCTAACGAAGCGGGCATCTCGAGGTTATACGGCGGAATTCATTTCCGAGCCGCGATTGAACAGGGTCTCGAGCAGGGGCGTTGCATTGGGGTTAAAGTCAATGCTCTGAAATTTAGGAAGTAGCAGCATTTCCTCACTTTATGGTTCGATAAATAGCGATAGGAAAGATATTTAAGTCCGTTGACGAGTTCAATGCCTTTATTAAATCCGTAAAATTGAAATTCCCTAAAACTCCCAGCTTACGACGTTGAGCTTGGCTGGTGATTGGAAGACCAAGAACTGTCACTTCTGTCAAGTTAAAGGCATATAGTGAGTGTAGTTGTTCGAGGCTAAGTGTTAGATGAAGAGGGTTAATAACCGCCGAAGCTGTAAACGTATCTGCAATAATGTGTGCGACCAAATTGTCGAGATTAAAAGTTTTGAGAGCCTTGAGTAAACCATTTATTTGTTGAACTTGGGGTTTTAGTTCTTTGGCTGAATCACTTGGAATCACCCCTGATTTTGACCAAGAATCGAATTGACTTACAATTTCGCCAATTTGTTTTCTATCCTCGATTTGCAGAAATCCATTTGCATAAATAAAACCTGAATAATTATTTCCGATTTCATAATCACTCACAAGATTTTTTTCATTGATATATTTTTCAAACAGAATAAAAAGATTATCTTGATCTATTTTTGACTCACCAAGAATAGAATTTTTCAGGCGAATAAGATAATCTCCTCCTGTTATCACTTTTCGAGATTTTTCTACTTCAGTTGACAAATCTATGCCAGCCAAAGCAGGTATTTTGAGTTCACCAGCACTGCCTACAGAAGTGGTGAAACCATGTTCTTCCTGTTTTGTTGTTTCAATCTCTCCTTGTATACTAACGGACTGTATATCACGTTTGGTCGTTAATCCATCGTAAATTTGAGCTATGTATGAAGTCAAACGCTGCCTATCTAAATACAAGAATTCTCGCAGGTCAATAACGTCGGAATCGGCGCTGTTGTTCGGATTGTTGTTGGTCATACCAAGTCTCGTTTCTAGTTCGTTTAGCTTTATCTTTTTCTTCTGCTTTTGTGACAAGCTCATTTAACAGCGAAGTTGTCAGACCCGCCTCGTTAAGCGCCTCTGTCATAGCATTTAACGAATCAATCAGATTGCGTTCTGCTACACGGCGTAAGTCCTCAAGTTGTTGATCGGCTTTGAGGTTCATAGTCGTGATATTAGCATATATTTGTTGTTACATTTGTTTTTCTTCAATACACCAAGGCTGCACCGTCACATCTGGATTCTGTCCCTGCAATCAGGGCATCGCCAATTTTCCAAATAATCTGTCCGCGTCCAAAACTGCCACTCTCGAGTTGCAGGTGTACATTATGTCCTTTGGCACGTAATCCTTGGGCAAGATGTTGTGGAGTCTGTATCTCGAGTTCAATGTTTTTTTGGTCTGTCCATTGCCAACGTGGTGCGTCAAGGGCGGCTTGTGGATGCAGTCCATAATCAATGGTGTTGACAATCATTTGCAGGTGTCCTTGCGGCTGCATAAATCCGCCCATCACCCCAAATGGTCCTATTGCCTTGTTGTTTTTACTTAGAAATCCGGGGATAATCGTGTGGTAGGGGCGTTTATTTGGTTCAAAACAGTTTGGGTGGTTGGTCTCGAGATTAAAATTTGCGCCTCGGTTTTGCAGGGCAATACCCGTATTTGGAATCACAATCCCACTGCCAAAACCCGCGTAATTGCTTTGGATATAACTGACCATCATCCCGTCTGAATCGGCAGTGCATAAGTAGACCGTGCCGCCTTTGGGCGGTTGTCCGGCAATAGGCAGCAATGCCATTTCGCCAATCAAGGCGCGGCGCTCGGCAGCATAGGCTTTATCCAGCAGCCCAGCCGTCGGGACACTCACTCGAGTTGGGTCGGCAACATAAGCTAAGGCATCAGAAAACCCGAGTTTCATGGCTTCGAGTTGCAAATGATAACTTTCCACGCTGTCACGAGCTAGACGCGATAAATCAAAACCCTCAAGGATATTGAGGGCGCTTAAAGTGGCAATCCCTTGTCCATTGGGTGGGATTTCCCAAACATCATAGCCCCTATAATTGGTGCTGATTGGGTCAACCCAAGTGTTGCTGTGGGCGCGTAAATCGGCTTGGGTGATGACCCCGCCAGTCTGGGCTGCAAAATCTTCGATTTGCTGGGCAAGGCTGCCTGTATAAAAATCCTCGCTGTAGGTTTGGGCAAGGCGGCGCAGGGTTTTGGCATGGTCTGGCATTAAGAACTTTTCACCCGCTTCTGGGCTGCGTCTGTTTTTTGTAAAGGTATCAAGCCAAGGCTTAAATTCTTGCCCCTCGAGCAGTGCATATTTTTGGGCAGCATACGCCCAGAATCTGGCGACGGTACTTGAAACCACAAACCCATGCTCGGCGTAAAAAATAGCTGGCTCGAGCAGTGTTTCAAAAGATAAGCGTCCAAATTTTTGATGCAGGTCACGCCAAGCGGCGGGTACGCCGGGTACGGTCACACTGAGCCAGCCTTGTTGTGGCATGGTGCTGTGTCCTTGCCCCTCGAGCAGTGTTTTTGAAAGATTCTGTGGAATGCGTCCCGAAGCGTTCAAACCATGCAGTTTTGTGCCATCCCAAACAAGGGCAAAGGCATCGCCGCCGATACCATTGCTGGTGGGTTCAACCACCGTTAGGCAAGCGGCAGTGGCAATCGCCGCATCTACCGCGTTTCCTCCAGC
>JANNEE010000515.1:0-5364 GCA_031388325.1 Deinococcales bacterium | reverse complement strand
CAAATAAATTAAAAAAAATCATTTTTTACTCGAGGCAGCATTTGCAAAACCCGACCCTTAAATACACAACCGCGTCTACCGCAAACGACTCATGAAGCGACTCGAGCGAGCCAAAGCCGCTTACGAAGCCGAAGTGGACACATTAGACGAATACAGCCGGACGAAAAAAGATTTACTCGAGAAAATAAATTCGCTCGAGCAGATACCCACAATTCCAAAACGAGATTTAGGCAAAGCTCAAGCCGAATTGTCTCAGGCGTTAAGCGGTTCGTCCTTGGCGGAAATCATGACAGCGTGTAATGTGTTGGTCACGATTGGGCAGGACAGTACAATTTTGCTTAAATTA
The DNA here is from genome assembly GCA_031388325.1 of Deinococcales bacterium. Lineage (GTDB taxonomy): Bacteria > Deinococcota > Deinococci > Deinococcales > JAAFIG01 > JAAFIG01. The sequence goes on along the minus strand of JANNEE010000515.1, from coordinate 5,018 downwards.
CAATGAGGGGATGATTCCTACGAATTTACACATTATAACTTATGGTTGTCAAATGAATGAATACGACACACACGTTGTTGAATCACAACTTGTGGCGTTGGGTGTTGAACTGGTCAAAGCGGTTGACGAAGCCGATTTTGTACTGGTGAATACCTGTGCAGTGCGTGGTAAACCCGTGGATAAAGTCCGTTCTGTGCTTGGTAATTTACGCCGAATCAAACGTGAACGCGGTTTAATTATTGGGATGATGGGTTGCCTTGCACAACTCGAGGAAGGGCAAGAAATTGCCAAAAAATTCGATGTCGATATTCTCTTAGGACCTGGAGCGCTTTTAGATATTGGTGCAGCCTTAGAAAGTAACCAGCGCTTTTGGAGCATGGCTTTTAAGGATGATATTCATGATTTTGTGCCACCAGCCCCACAAAATAAACTCTCGGCACACCTGACGATTCAACGTGGTTGTGACCACCACTGTACTTATTGCATTGTGCCAGAAACAAGGGGTCCTCAAGTCTCGAGACACCCAGATTTAATCTTGCGTGAACTCGAGTCTTTGGTGGCAGCAGGGGCGCTTGAGGTGACGTTACTCGGACAAAATGTCAATTCTTATGGCAAAGACCAAACGGGGTATCCAGATTTTGGGGATTTGCTGCGTCAAGTGGGTCAAAGTAGCATCCCACGGATTAAATTTACCACCAGTCACCCAATGGATTTTTCCGATAATATTATCGAGGCAATTGCCGAAACCCCAAATGTTTGTAAGTACATTCATTTACCCGTTCAAAGCGGTTCAAACAAAGTCCTCAAAGCCATGGGGCGTGAATATACCCGAGAATGGTATCTCGAGCGAATACAAAAAATGCGTTCCTTAATTCCCAATTTGTACATCACAACTGACTTTATTGTCGGTTTTCCAAACGAAACTGAAGAAGATTTTCTCGAGACGATTTCTTTATACGATGCCGTCCAGTACGATGCTGCCTTTATGTACATCTACAGCGCCCGCCCTGGTACACCGAGCTATAAACACTTTAAGGACTTGCCAAAAGAAATCAAATCCGAGCGAATAGACCGACTTGTGGGTCGTCAAAAACACTGGTCTCAAATCAAATACTCGAGTTTAATTGGTAAAGAAGTCGAGTGCTTAATTCGAGGGCAAGCCTTTGAACCAAGTTTTTCCGAAGGTCACACCGAAGGTAACCACGCGATTTTCTTGCCTTTTGAACAAGCAGCCGTACCCGGCATTTACAAAGCCAAAGTTGACCATGCCACACCGCATCGGTTATTTGGTCAAGTGACAAGTATTGTTAAACAAGCTGATTTCATGCCACTACAATTACACGCGGTTCACTCGAGTAATCTGATGATTTAAGTACCTCCCCGAAATGTTTTAGGTGTTTTTCCTAAAACATTTTGCGACTAACAGGAGTAAGGAAAGCGTGAGATACTTAGCGCTATTCTTTGAGGGGTGCAAAAAGACGGCTCTACAAAAAACCTAAACCCTCTCAAAAAGAGGGTTGCCGAGGAGTTCGCGAGAGATTCCCCTACGCCCCCGCCAATTCTTGGTCAGCGTATTGCAAGTTGTACAGCGTGGCGTAATACCCTTTATGCCGCAGCAACTCGTCATGGCTGCCCTCTTCAACAATTTTGCCTTTTCGCATCACAATAATGCGGTCACAGTTTTTAATCGTGCTTAAGCGGTGGGCAATGATAATACTGGTGCGTCCGTGCATAACTTTAGCCAGCGCATCTTGGATTTGCAGTTCGGATTCGGTGTCTATATTGGCGGTGGCTTCGTCTAAAACCAGCAAAATATCGGGGTTGGCAATTAAAGCCCGCGCAAACGCCAAAAGCTGTTTTTGTCCAGTCGAAAGAGTCGCGCCGCGTTCTTTAACCTCGGTTTTATACCCTTTTTCTAGGCTCGAGATAAAGTCGTGTACCCCAACGTATTTACAGGCTTGGATGATTTTCTCGAGCGGGATGGTTTCATCGTTCATCCGTAAGTTTGATTCAATTGTGCCACTAAAGAGGTAGACATCTTGCAACACTACCCCAATGTGTTTTCGCAGGTCGCGCTGCACAATTTCGCGGACATCTGTGCCATCCACCAAAATACTGCCTTTTTGAATGTCGTAGAATCTCGAGACAAGGCTGATGATGCTGGTTTTTCCTGCGCCAGTTGCGCCAACCAGGGCGACGCTCTGCCCGGGCTTAACGTGCAGGTTAATGCCACGCAGTACCCAATCAGTCTCGAGGACTTCTTCACCAACGGGTTTATAACTAAACCAAACGTCTTTGAACTCCACTTCGCCTTTGAACCCGCCCACGATCTTTTTGGCATTTGGTGCGTCGGTCACGACTTCAGGTTCATCTAAAATGCCAAAGATTCGTTCGGCACTCGCCATGGCTGCTTGTAAGGTGTTTAAGACATTGCTTAAATCTTCTAAGGGACGGAAAAAATCAAAGACATAGCGAGTAAAAGCGTACAGCACACCAATGCTGACGGCGTTTCTGACCGCATCGCCGCCGCCAACCCAAATCACGGCTGCCAGTGCGCCATTGCCGATAATCCCAACGGTTGGAAAGAAAAAACTAAACCAGCGCACCGCTTTTAAGAATTCTTTCAAAAAATCAGTGTTGAGCTTGTCAAAATCTCGGCGTTGGCGTTCTTCGCGGTTAAAAATTTGGACTGTTCCCATACCTGTAATGTTTTCGTTCAGGGCAGTGTTGACAATCGCTTGTTTGATACGGATTTCACGGTAACTTTTACGAAATTGGGTTTGGAAAAATCTGAGTGCAAAAAACAGAATTGGCACAACCGCAAAGGCAACCAATGCCAGTTTGCTGTTTAAGGTGAACATTAAAATTGCAGTTGCCCCAATCACAAATACACTCTGCACCAAGGTCATTAAGCCGTCGGTGATAAAACTGTTGATTGCGTCTACATCCGAAGTGACTCTGGTGATTAAACGCCCGACCGGGTTACGGTCAAAGTAGGCAAGTGGTAAGCGTTGAAGTTTAGAAAATAAATCGGCACGAATATCAAACAGCACACTCTGACCCATGTAGGAAAGCACATAATTAAAGCCAAAGCGCACCACAAATTCTATTAAAGCAACCACGGCAATGATAATCCCGATGGTTACAATCCCGTTCCAGCGCTCGTCTATGCCAACAGCCGCAAAACTCGAGCCAGCTTTGGGAATCAGGTATTGGTCTATGACTTGGGCTTGTAAGAACGGGTAAAGCCGGTTGGTGGCACTGTTCAAAAATGCCAGCAGCAACGCACCCGCCGCTACCCACATGTAGGGGCGTAAATAGCCAAAAATTCGTTTGGTCAGTTGCCAATCAAATTGTTTTTGGAAAGCGTCTTCTTCTCTCATTGGCTGTTTGCTCCTATCAGTTCGGTGTTATCTTCCTCGAGTTCGGTTTGTAGGCTTTGTTTGCGTTCCATTTCGGCGTAGTACCCACCTTGGGCAATCAGGTTTTCGTGGCTGCCTGTTTCTAAAACCCGCCCATGCTCGAGAACCACGATTTGGTCGGCAAAACGCAGGGTAGAAACACGGTGTCCAATCAGAATCACAGTGCGGTTTGCCAGCACAGTCTTTAGTTCATTTAAGATTCGGCTTTCGGTTTCGGTGTCCACGGCGCTCATGCTGTCATCTAAAATCAGAATTGCGGGGTCCCTGGCAATTGCCCTTGCTAGCGCGGTGCGTTGGCGTTGCCCACCAGAAAGGGTTACGCCACGTTCGCCTAAAATTGTTTCAAACTGTTCCTTAAAGTCCAGTACGTCTTTACTCAGTCCAGCGATTCGGGCGGCATTTTTGACCCGCTCTAAGTCGGGGTTGTTTGGTTCGGCGGTTTGGGTGCTGTTGGGTAAACCAAAGGCAATATTTTCAGATATTTTATCGGAGAACAAAAATGGTTCTTGTGGTACGAGTCCAATTGCGCCGCGCAGCACTTGAATTGGCACGTTACGGGCATCTGTGCCATCTATGAGGACTGTGCCAGTGCTTGGGTCAATTAAGCGCCCAATCAGTTGTGCCAGTAAGGTCTTACCACTTCCAGTACGCCCAGTAATACCGATGGTTTTGCCTTGTTCTATTTTTAAATTGATGTTCGATAACAATGCCCGACCATCGGCTTTGAAGCTGACATCCTTAAATTCGATTGCACCAACGACTTCTTTAATACTTGGGTCGGCTCGAGCATCGGTAATCATGCTTTTGGCATCAAGGATTTCTTGTAAACGCGACCAACTGCTCGAGCCGCGTTGGAAAACATTGGTCATCCAGCCAACGGCTAACATGGGCCAGCTAAGTTCAAATAAATAAGTAAAGAATTGCACAAATTTACCGGGGGTTAATCCGGCAAAATTTGCCGCCGCATTGCCAGATAATGCCCCTTGGTAGAGTAATTCTCTCGAGCCGACCAGCAGCACAATCACAAAAATGGCGTTCATAAAAATGCCCACGGCTGCCCATTCGGGGGCTTCGGCAAGTGCCAATGCCATGCTGCGTTTTTTATACTCGGCATTCATGCCTTTGTATTCGTCAATTTCGCGGTCTTCGATGGCGTACCCTTTGACCACACGAATACCACTAAAGTTTTCTTGGGCTTTGGCACTGATTAAACTGACCTGTTCTTGGACTGCCACATAGCGCTTAGCAATGATTCTAACCATGATTGCCAGTAAACCCGCAATAAAAGGAAACACGCCCAGCACAATAAAACCAAGGGTTGGCGACAACCAAATCATCAAGCCCAGACTCATGATTAACCGCAACATGGTCTGCGAGCCAGCGTTAATTCCAAAGCCAAGCATTTCACGCACCATGTTTAAGTCCGAAGTCAATCGGCTCATCAAGTCCCCTGTTTTGGTGACATGAAAATACGTTTGGTCAAGGGTGGTCAAATGATTAAAAATGGCTTTTCGCACATCATAAGCCACTAAATAACTCGAGACGACATTGTATTGGCGCTGCATAAAGACAATAATGTTGGCAACCAGCGTCGTC
>JANNEE010000504.1:0-2275 GCA_031388325.1 Deinococcales bacterium | reverse complement strand
CAGTTTTTGTTGGGCAAAAAAATCAGTTAAGCCGTATAAGCGCCCACCACGCGGTTCAAGACGAATTTCTCGCCCACCATCAAGCAACACACTCAGCACACCATCGTTAGGAATATAAGGCTCGAGGTATTTAAGAACGGCAAGGCTACCTGAGTCTAAGCACAGGCGGGTAATGGTGTAACGAAATTGTTTAACGCTCACGGCGGAACCTCCGACGGCGTTGAGACTTGGGGATTTGAGGGCTTGGTTTAGGAGTTTGGGTTTGACTAAAGTCATCGTGGAGTTCTTTCAAGGTCAACTCGCGGACTCCCGCGAGGGAAAAGTAAAGGTGTTTGGCTACGGCTAGTGTAACCCGAGCGTCATCTAATGCGCGATGCCTTGCGGCTTGCGGTACATCATACAGTCTTGATAGGGTCTCGAGTCCACGTTTACGCCTCCCGGGTAATACTGCTTGCGCTAAGTTGATCGTATCCACAATTGGATTGGGTAACTTGCGCCCTAGCTTAGCAAATTCTCGAGCCAATAGTGCAGCATCAAAGCCAGCGTTGTGAACCACCAAGGTTGCCCCCTCGAGAAACGACTCGAGTCTAAAAAGAGTTTCTTCGATTGGTGGCGCACCTTCAAGCATCGCCGCGTTAATACCCGTCATGCGTTGCACAAAAGGGTTGATTGGGCGGTTACTCGGCACAAAGGACTGAAATTCTTGTGTCCCATGCTCGTCTATTCGCACTGCCCCAATTTCAATAATGTCTTCGCGTACTGGGTCGCCATTGGTGGCTTCTAAATCCAAAGCCACAATTATTTCGCCTTGGGGTGGAAAACGCCGAGTCCAGTTTTGCAGTGCCACGATGTTATCTTCGATTAAAAAACGTCCGTCCAAGCGCTGCTCGAGCCAAGCCCCAGCGAGCGGTGCGCTTAAACCAATCTGTTCGCCGAGGGTCGTTAGTGCTAACGGCTTAGCGTGACTGGAAAGTGCCAGAAACGCAGTGCGATTAAGTTCAGTGAAAACCAAAGGGCGAGCCACAATTGCCACGTAGTCTACTCCACAACGGGCAAATATACCAGTTCTAGGGTAAATGAGAATTTACATACCATAACTTGTATGCAGAGAGTGAAGGTTAAAGGGTCAAAAGGTTAAAGGTTCTAAATTTTACCCTTTTACCTTTTTCCCTTTTTCCCCTATGCTCTACCCATGGCTCGAGAATTGGTGGCTTTAATTGCCCATGATGATAAAAAAGATGACCTGGCTCGTTTTGTCCTCGAGCACAAAGCCCTATTTGCTCGGTTTGCTTTGATTGGCACAGGCACAACCGCCAGAATTATTTTTGAAACCACCGGACTCGAGGTTAAACGCTTGATGTCGGGTCCTTTGGGCGGTGATCAACAAATCGGTGGGGCAATTGCCGAGGAAAAGGTGCTGGCAGTCTTTTTTTACCGTGACCCACTGACTGCCCAACCGCACGAACCAGATGTCAGTGCCTTACTGCGGATTTGTGATGTTCATAATGTGCCACTTGCCACCAACCTTGCGACTTCGGTGGCGGTGGCGCTCTGGCTCGAGCAACAAGCCAGTACGGTTGTGCGGCTTAATTAACCAACCACTTGTGCTTGGGTAGCGGAGTAGTCTCCCTATTTTTCTGACCATCTAAACCGTGAAATTGCTAAAAATACGGACTTTCCGGAGGCTCTATCCGAGGGTGCGTAAGCTAGACAAAGCCCATTCTGAGATGACCTCATTGGCGTTTGAAGACCCAAAATCCACTTCGTTGCTTGTAACCAAGTTTTTGATTAACCGCAATCATCGGGGCGTTTCTCGAGTGATTATGGGTTGTCATGCGAATTGCACCTGACCGAATGGCATATTGTATGCCAAGCACTTTTAATGCCAAAGCAATACCTTTGTTACGGTATTCTCGAGTAACCCCTGTCATTCCTGTGTAAAACGCATCATTTTCTCGGAGCATAATGGTCATACCAATAAATGCGTCTCTATCCAGTGCGATAATGATAGATTCAGGTGTGACTTGCGAATTTTCTGCAACTAATTTTTGGAATCGCTCGAAGCTGAGTGGCGTTCGCCCTAGTGCATCTGGTGTGTCTAAAAACAACTGATTATCTAGTTTATGTAAAGTTTGTAAACTTGCTTGGTTCATAAAATCGGCTCGAGTCGCAAAACGAATTCCGTGGCTTTCGGCTCGAGCAACTGCGTTAAAAAATTGTGATTCTTCAAATTCTGGCAAGTGCAGTTCGCTTTCAAAGCGGTGGAAATCAAACC
>JANNEE010000495.1:0-8059 GCA_031388325.1 Deinococcales bacterium | reverse complement strand
GCCTAAATCGGCAATGGTTCTTGCCACCCGAAGCAAACGGTCATAGCCACGCCCAGACAAACCCATTTGTTTGGCTACCGCTTTGATAAAGTTTTCTGGGGCAGTGCCAAGTTGGGCATGTTTTCGCAGTTTTGCACCTTGTAAAAAAGCATTGGCAGTGGCTTGGCGGGTCTGCATTTGTTCTCGAGCCGCCCAAACTCTGGTTCGCACTGCCGCCGTGGATTCGGATTCAGTTGTTTTGGTCAGTTCGTCGGGGCTGAGTTTTTGCACCGAAACCACCAAATCTATGCGATCTAAAAGTGGTCCTGAGATTTTAGCCAAGTAACGCCGTTGGGTTGGGTCGGCAGAATCGCGCCATTCTCCACTTGGGCTTGGGTTCATGGCAGCGATTAACTGAAAAGCAGCCGGAAAAGTCACACTGGCTCGAGCGCGAGAAATTGTGATTTCGCGGTCTTCTAATGGTTGGCGCAGTGCCTCGAGGGCATCGCGGGAAAACTCTGGGAATTCATCCAAAAATAAAATGCCATGATGGGCTAAACTGACTTCGCCCGGGCGTGGAATTGTTCCACCGCCAATTAAACCCGCATCCGAAATTGAATGGTGCGGCGACCTGAATGGCGCGGTTCGCAGCAGTCCCTTGGGCATTCTTCCAGCCGCCGAGTGAATCCGAGTAACTTCCAAGGCTTCGGTATTAGAAAGCGGTGGACATAACCCAATCGCACGACGGGCAATCATGGTTTTGCCACTGCCCGGAGGTCCGATTAACAACAAATTATGATGCCCAGCCACAGCAATCTCGAGCGCCCGCCTAGCCTGAGCTTGGGCTTTAATATCCGACATGTCGAGTAAACTGTTGGTGTCTGGCGCAAGTACCTCGGCGGCACTTGGGTTTAGAAGTTGCTTACCCGATAAATGCTGGACTGCCTCGAGCAGACTAATTGGCGCAAAGACCTCAAGCCCATCCAGCACCGCCGCCTCCCCTGCATTGGTTGGTGGCAGCATCACAAAAGCGCGTTTTTGTTGCAACGCACACAGCGCAATGTTAATCGCACTCGAGACTGGGCGAACCGTGCCGTCCAGTGCCAGTTCTCCCGCAATAAAAAATTGGTTCAGTGCCTCGAGTGGTAAATGCCCTTGAGCCGCCAGTAATGCCAGTGCAATTGGTAAATCAAAACTCGAGCCTTCTTTGCGGACATCGGCAGGGGCAAGATTGACCGTAATCCGAGAAGCTGGAAATTGAAAACCACTGTTTTTGATGGCAGCGCGTACTCGGTCACGGCTTTCTTGGACAGCCGCATCAGGCAAACCCACGACTGTAAAATTGGGCAACCCGTGGGCTACATCCACTTCGATTTCGATGGGGATGGCATTGACTCCAATCACCGCCGCGCTAAAGGCTTTGGCTAACAAAAGTACCTCAAAAAGAACAGGGTCATGTTTTTGAGTTTAACTCAAAAGACCTGAGCGCTGTGAAATAGTCCCGTTTTCTATCTCGAGCCTGAACTTCGTAGCCTTTTATAGCTCTTGGAAAAACACCACCCCTCTGCTACCATTTCTGATATGGCAAATACCTTCGTTAATCCTTTCACAGATTTTGGATTCAAAAAAATTTTTGGCGAGGAGGCATCTAAGCCGCACTTGATTGACTTCCTAAATTCGTTATTGCCAGAAGTTGCCCAAATAGCTGACCTTAGTTTTAAGAACCCAGAACAACTTCCAAAAGGCGAAAATGACCGCAAAGCCATTTACGATATTTACTGCCAAGGTCTGAACGGTGAATACTTTATTGTTGAACTCCAAAAATTAAAGCAAAACTTTTTTAAGGACAGGACACTCTTTTATGCCACGTTTCCTATACAAGAACAAGCTAAAAAGGGCGATTGGGATTATCGTCTCGAGCCAGTCTACTGCATTGGCGTACTCGGATTTACCTTTGATGATGATAAAGTGGGTTCTCGAGAAGTGGTGCATAAAGTTGAACTTAAAGACCAAAATAACCTTGTTTTCTGCGATAAACTTACGCTTATTTATCTCGAGATACCAAATTTCAATAAACGACTCGAGGCGTTAAAAACACGACTTGATAAGTGGTTGTACTTTATTAAGAACTTAGAGGATTTACAAAGTATTCCCAAACTCTTAAGTGACAAAGTGTTTACGAGTGCTTTTGAAAGGGCAAAGCTCGCTAATCTCAAGCCAAGGGAACAAAAAAGTTATCAACAAAGCCTAAAGATTTTGCGAGATAATTATGCAACGCTAAAAACAGCCGTAGAGGAAGCTCGAGCAGAAGGTCTTGTCGAAGGTGAAGCAATAGGTGAAACTCGAGGAAGGGAAGCTGGCATACTCGAGGAAAAAGCCAGAGCAGCACAAAAAATTCTCGAAATAGCCCGAATTCTAAAAGCAGCAGGGCTAAGCATAAAGCAAATTCAGACTACCACAGGACTGAGTGCCGAAGAACTACAAGCCAACGGGATTTCTTAAAAAACTAAGGAGAATATACACCCGCTCAAGATGGCAGGGTTCTACTTTTACCTTTTAACCTTCCTACAAATACGAGCAAGTGTGGGATCAAGCGGGAAAGAAAGCCTATATACAGCGATTGGTATCGCACTCTTTAGTCGAGTGTGGATTATCTATTAAATTTCTTGTTTATAATCTCCCAAGTGAGTGTAGTCAATACCATAGGCAAAAAGATTACATACCAAGTATTGACAAAGACAACCCTCAAGAAGTTAAATAACGTCACAGTACCAAGAAGGTCTTCAGCAGATTTACCTTAAAACAACGAATTTTTTGGTGGATTTCCCTCATTAATCCAGACGATAAATATCAACAAGCACATAATTGAATAAGCAATACAAAAACGTTTTAGAAACTCCTTGAACACTTTACCCCAAGACAATGATTTGCTAATTTGCGTCGCATCCGAATCCATTGCCCCTCCAATTGTAGTAGGATCATGTCCTCGAGTTTAACTCAAAAACCCCTTATTTTGCTTTGGCGTTAATGGTTTTGACAGGTTTATTCGAGCTTGGCTTATCGGCTGCTGCATTCTTGGCGTTGATTTCTGCGGCTCGTACTGCCACTTGTTTTTCGACTTGTTGTAGCATCATCCATTGTTGAAATGCACCAATAAAGCCGCCAATCACGCCGTACATGGTTACACCGCTAGGAAAAGAAAGGTAAATAAAAGCAAAGACAAATTGAATGATGATCATTTGCCTAAACATATCTGGGGTTTTGCGGGTACTGAGCCAAGTTGCCAGCACACTCGAGGCAAGGTACAAGACGGGCAGAATATAAAACGGGTCTGGTAAGCCAAGGTCGGGCAGCCATAAAAACCCTTGGTCAAATTCGTAATTGCTAAAAATCTTCCATAACACCAGAAACACGGGCATCTGGGCAAAGGCGGGCAAACAACCCGCTACAGGGTTAATCCCGTTTTGCGAGTAGATTTTCATGGTTTCTTCTTGGAGTTTTTGCGGGTCTTCTTTGTACTTTTCTTTCAGTTCGACTAAAAATGGTTGTAGCGCCTGCATTTCGGCAGATGAACGGTATTGCTGCATCAAAAGCGGCGTGATTAAAAGCCGAATAATGACTGTTAAAATGATAATCGCTAAGCCCCAATCACCAACCACATTCTTAACCGCTTCAAAAATACCAATTAAGAAAAGCGACAACTGCCCGAAAATATTGGGTTGAAACAAACCCGCTAGAGTATCGTGTTTTTCTTGATGTAAACGCACCAACTCGTTAAAACCACCGTAAATCGCAAACTTAGAGGCTTTATTGCCCGGTAAGGTCAGGGCAATACTCGAGATTTCAAGGTTTTCTTTGTTGTTGTTGACCAAGCGCTCGATTTGGCGTGTACCAACTTTAGCAGGCACTGGAGTCTCTGGGCGAATCACCACCGCTTGACCATTGGGATTTAATAAATTGGTGCAGCATTGCAAACTGGCATAAACGGCTTGTTTAACTTCGCCAGCACTGATGGGCTGGGTCGAACCGGTCTCCAAGGCTTTGACCGCCGCCCGAGCATCGCCGCCCAAACCAACAAACTCGAGTTGATAATCTACAACCCCAGACACTTTGGTCTCGAGTTGCAGGGTTAAACGCCTCGAGTTAATGGTGTATTTCTTTTCGACTGTCGCCGAACCTTGGGTGTACTTAAAGACGGCGGTTAAAAATGCCCCACCATCGGCGGTTTTTTCTAAACTGGTGACTGGTTTTTCGGACTTAATTGTGCCGTTCAGTGCAATGGTACTGGTTTTAATTCCAACGGGCAATAAATTGGGTTTACCACCGTATTCTTTATTGTAATTCGTGCCTTTATAAAGTTTTTCGTACCAACCAACAATCTGCCCTTGGTTATTAAAGGCAATATCCGACAAATTCCCAACCGCGACTGTCTCGAGCGAACCATCTTTATCCACATCCACCGAAAGCCATTCGGCTTGAAGCGCAAAAGCGGGCGTGGCAAACAACACAGCAGCCAACGCCGCTAGAAACAATTTCTTCATCTTTACTCCTTACGCACCAACGAGAAACTTAGTTCCCGCTTTCAATCCGGTACATGGTCAATTCCACCCGGATGCAACGGCTGGCATTTTAGAATTCTTTTGACCGCTAAGAAAGTACCTTTGACCGCACCATGTCTCTGGACTGCCAAAAACGCATATGCCGAGCAAGTCGGGTAGAACCGACAAGTTGGCGCACCCTTTAGGGGCGATAAGAATTTCTGATACCCCGAAATACTCGCTAATAAGCCTCGAGCCACCAAACTGGGGCGTTTAGAATCACGGTTCTGGAAAGGGTCAGTCATTATTTACTTCATCCCCGCTTTCCGCATCGCCGCGTACAAGGCTTTAACAACTTCTGGATAACGGGCTTTGGCGGCTTCAGGGTTAGCAATAATCACCGCTTCGAGCGGTGGTAAATCCATGCGGCGCAGGGCTTCGCGGATACGGCGGCGAATTCGGTTTCGGGTGACGGCATTGCCGACTTTTTTAGAAGCCACAATCCCAACAAATAAACCTTGTTTGGCTGGAATCCATTTTAGACTGAGGATACTTGCCCGTCCGGGTTTACCTTTGTTGCGGATTCGCCGAAAACGCCAATCCTTGGTTAAGCCCTCGAGTTTTGCGGGCTTAAAAGGCATTTTAGCAACAACAGAAGCCTCGAGAGGTTGCACTCGAGGCTTCGTCATGAAAAAACCTTACTTAAAACGCGGTGATTTAACCGCAATGATTGTACGACCCTTGGCACGACGACGTGACAAGACACTACGACCATTAGCTGTGGACATACGAGCGCGAAAACCGTGGGTCTTAGCGCGTTTACGACGATTTGGTTGCCAAGTACGTTTCATAATGAACCCCTAATAAACACCTCGAGTTTTCGAGGCAGCCTCGAGAATATAGCAAAAATGCCTTGGCAACGCAAGGGCGCTTTTTATTCATGCTTATCAAGCCTTGTCCAACCAAACCACATTGGTAAAATCGTTCCTAAGACACTTAAAATAAACATTAGCCCAAGTATTAACAGCCCTTCGCTGCTACCAAAATACTCGAGACCTTGGCTGTAGCGCACATCCGAGATACTGACATAAGCGGGTCGGGCGGCAATCACGGTCAGGATTCCACCAAATACAATTGCGCTGCCCATGTAAATTAAACCACCAGCACTGACTGCAACTTCGGCAGGGTTATCGAACTTAAAACGAGGCACAGCAGCGCCAATCCCAACCCCCAAGCCCGTCATCACAAAGGCACTCGAGAAGCCGACCAGTACGCTCATGGCGGTGATAATCGGGGTTAAATCTAAACTGCGTGCCGCAAACCATCCCAAACATAAGGCAAGCAGCAGGGTCGGCGGTAATGCCCCCCAGAATTTAGCAATCACAATTTGCCGTGCCGAAAGGGGAGAGGTTCGCAGTAACCAATAGCCACTACCCTCGAGTGAAATGCTTGGAAATGCCATACGAACCCCGACCCCAGCAATCACAAAGCCCTGAAAGGCAATGGTTAAGAAACCCAATGCGTTTTTATAGAGCTTGGCTTGTTCGGCATTACCAGCATCTAAGCCCGGCACTGCCCGAACCGAAACCACATAGACCCCACCCAAAGCAACCAAAATCAGCAATTGTGACCATTGGGTGGCATCACGAAACAGCAAGCGCACATCCTTGGTAATCAGATGCCCAGCCGCCCCAAACCGCCCAAGTAGATTCTCAAAAACACTGGCTTGGCGCTTTGTCGGGTCAAGTTTGACTCGAGAACTTTCTAAGCCACGCACCCAACCTTCTAAATAGGCTTTGGTCGCAAGCCAGTGGGCAATCAGCATTAAGAGTATTGCCAGCACGGTTAAAAAAATAATCCCGTTGTTAAAGTCACCTCGAGCGCTGCTCCAAATAAAGGTACTTGCCCAACTCGAGGGTAAAAAAGGATTACCCGCCCCACCAAATTGCTCGACGATTTTATCTATGGCGTTATCATCAGCAGCAATGTTATTGAGTTGCTTTAATAAATCCTCTGGGCGAGCGGCGCGAATCACGTACACAAGCCCAGCCGACATCACCACACCAAGCCCAGTCGCTACTTCTTTGACCCGTCCAGCCGGCGATAAGCGCATTAAACCAATCGCAATCGTAGCGCCTAAGCCCACAGGAAGCGCAAAAGTAATAAAAGCAGCCAGTAATGCCAAAGGAAAATACCACCAAGCCGCTTGGAAAAACATGCCCAAAGCCATGAGCGGCGCAACCAACAATAAACTGGGAATACCCGCCGCCGAAAGGTAAGTATCGAACAACTTGACTGCAAAAACCCGAGCGCTTGGTAAGGGTTGCGCCAATAAAAAATTGAGGTCATCGGAGGTATAAAGCGTGGTAATCGCGGTGGTAATCGCCGAAAAAGTCACACCCGCCCCAAGCACCAACAAGCCATTCTCGAGAACCCGCGAAGCAATCGAAGTGCCAATAATCGAGCATTTGCGATTAAAGTCTAAAAACCCCCGACCAGCATCACAGACGTACTCGAGGGCGCGGGTTGTGCCAGCGTACTCACCCCACGCCACCAGCAGCACAAACATACACACCGCCAAATAACTCCAGCGATTGCCACGCAGCACCGCATTTTTAAGACTGAGCCATTTAACCCCTAATAAAGAACTTGAGTAACGCACAGTTGGGCTTTGGCGGCTCGAGACCAGACTCATGCGATAACCTTTTCGCGTTCACGCTCTAGGGCTTCTTCTTCAACCAACTTAAAGAAAATTCGTTCAAGTGTGTTGCCTTCGACCCCACTGCGTTCTTCATTGGTACGGTTTTGTAATTCCTCAAGCGTTCCCTCGGCAAGTACACGACCCCTGTCCAGCACAGCAATACGGTGCGCCACCGCCTCGGCAACGGGGAGGCTATGGGTGGTCAGCAGTACCGTGTTGCCTTTGGCGGCATAACCAGCCAAAATTTCACGGGCTTGCTTGGCGGCTTTGGGGTCAAGCCCAACCATCGGCTCATCCACAATCAGCACTGGCGGCTCGGGCAGCATGGCGGCAATAATTGTTAGTTTTTGTTTCATGCCATGCGAAAAAGTTTCGATTAACTCGTTGGCAAAGTTCTCTAAAGAAAAAAACTCGAGCCAACGGTTAATTTCGGGTTCGGCATTTTTTAATTTATGTAAGCCAGCAATAAAACGCAGCAATTCTCGAGCCGTTAATTTGCCGTACAAATATGGGCGGTCTGGGATATAGCCAAAAGCAGCTTTGGCTTTGACCGGTTCTTTCCAGACATCAAATCCTGCCACCCGCACCAGACCACTTGTAGGGCGAGTCAGACCAACCATCGCCCGAATGGTGGTGGTTTTACCTGCGCCGTTTGGACCGAGTAAACCAAAGACCTGACCGGGAGGCACAGAAAAACTGACATTCTGCACGGCAGCGACTTTTCCAAAGCGTTTCTCGAAATTTTGGACTTCAATCATAGGATGCAGTCTACCGCTTAGCCCTTACAAAACTTGTGCAGTGCCTGACAAACCTGTGCAGTGCAGTGCATGACAAAAAACTT
>JANNEE010000455.1:0-5809 GCA_031388325.1 Deinococcales bacterium | reverse complement strand
AGTGCCGACATTGCTTTAAGGCTCGAGTATGGGGTCTACCGTCTCGAGAACTCCTCCCTGAATTTGTTTGGCATTCCGCTTTTTATTGGGCGGTTGGATTATGACCCGCGTTGCCCATTTGAAGTGCCTTTTGTGTTTGGCATTGCTAGGGGTTTAACTTTTGGCTTAGAAAATCTGCTTTTAACTTGTGATGGTAAAACCCGTGGCACTTTTGCGGTTTATGATTTATTTGGCAAAGCCAGCACTGCACCCTTTAATAGTGTCACGGCACTTGGCTTGTCGGTAACCTATACCGACGGTACAAGTTCATACTTTATTGGACAACCTCGAGCCGCTTCTTTTAAGGCAACCGTACAGCACGAACCTTTAACTGGCTTAACCAGTGCCTTTGCACTAGATACGGGCGCAAGAATCGAATCGCCATTGGTCAGCCTTCGCAGTGCCGAAGGACGAATTGGCATGGCGTATAATTTTAATCTTCAACCCTTCACCATCCGCCCAAAACTCGAGCTTGGTATAGTCGGTGAAAGCCTAGGCTTGGTAACTCGAGACTTTCATGGCTTTGTGCGCGGTAATCTAAGCATTAACTTGGCGTATAACCTTGCGGGTTTTACCTTTTCGGGGGCTTGGGCTGGACGTTTGACCAATTACTTTGGTGATACTTGGAACGGCTTTAATGTGGATTACACCAGCACATTGGGCATCAGCTATAGCTTGTCAAATCTTGGCAGTGCTGGTTTAACCTTTACCAACACCGAGCAACCGATTATTCCACCTTTTGCCAGCCATACCTTGACCCCAATCACCACAATGGGGGCAAACCTAAGAATTGCGCCAGTCATTCAACCGATTGTTTTGGGTTATGCAGGAATTGCCTTTGAAAATCCAACCTTCAATTTTACTTGGCTGTACAACTTACGTCGTTGGACGTGGGTCAATCAAAGGGTGGATTTTGGGTTTACGCTCTCGTTTTATGATGGTTCAACCCCAACCGATCATCTTGGTAATCTGTTCCAAACCCCACTGCTCAGTCTTTCCCCACGTATCAACCTTGACTCAATCACCAATAAAGGCGGGGCTGGCGCAAATCTGACCTATTTTGGTTTAAGTTTAGCCTACACCCTAGGGTTTGATGTTGAAATTCCGACAGGTGCGTTTAAGTTTAATTTTGGTTTGCGGTTGCGGTAAATTAGCTATGAGCTATGAGTCTCAAACCTCAAAGCCCATAGCCCTTTTTACCGCCAAATGTTTTGTGGTGAGGCTGCAATTTTAACCAAGAACCGATATGCCACATCGAGGGCGGCGCGAACATCACCAATTTGTACGGCTTCGCTCGGATGATGCGAAATAGCACCGGGTGAACGAATAAAAAGCATGGCAGTGCGGGTGATGCCAGCTAAAATCATGGCATCGTGACCTGCGCCAGATGGTAATTCAAAGCGTTTGCGTCCAGAGTCCTCTAAAGCATCGCCTAAAAAACCAAGCAGCATTTCATCGCAGTGGCTCGAGGCTTGCTCGAGTAAAACGGTGTGACTAAATCCAAGGTCGCGTTTTCGGGCGGTGTGCCAAGCAAAATCGAGCAGTTCTGCCACAGCCCGTTTGCGGGTTGTGTCCTCGAGATGCCGCACATCTAAACTAAAAGTTACCTGTTCTGGAATGACATTTCCCGCGCCAGGTTGAACTTCTAATATGCCCACCGTAGCCACCAGTCCGGGTGTAAGTTTGGCAAAACGTTCGACCTCGAGTACCACCTGAGCGGCGGCGACCAGCGCATCCTTACGCAGATTCATGGGGGTTGTTCCAGCATGACCAGCTTTACCAGTCAGGGTGAGGGTGGCTCGGGTTTGCCCAGCGATACCTTGTACCGCGCCAAGGGCTAAACCTTTGGCTTCTAAGACAGGACCCTGTTCGATGTGCAGTTCTAAGTACCCTAGCAATTCCTCGGCTCGAGCCGAAGCCATATCAAAGGGGTTTAAGCCAAAGTCAGAAATGGCTTTGGCAATACTGATTCCGTTTGCATCTTGTTTCCCTAAAATCTCTGGGGTAAGCGTGCCAACCACCGCCCGAGAACCAATAAATGGTAGGGCAAACCGCACCCCTTCTTCTTCGGAAAACGCAATAATCTCGAGAGCAAATGGCAATGTTATCCCCGTGATTTGCAGCGCTTTGGCAAGCGCAATACCCAGCATCACACCAATAATCCCATCGTACTTTCCAGCGTTCGGCACAGTATCCACATGCGAACCAATCATGAGGGTGCGTGGGTCGCTTGTTCCCTCGAGCCGCCCAATCACATTGCCAGCCGCGTCTATTCGCACTGTTAGCCCAGCTTCACGCATCCACATTGACAAGAGCGTTTGGACTTCTTTCATTGGGTAAGATAAAAAAGTTCGGGTAATTTTGTCTGTTTCTTCGCTCAGTAATGCCAAATCATCGCAACGCTCGAGAATTTGGGAAACTAACGTAGATAAAACACTGCCCTCGAGTGGCACGGGTTGTACTGCAAAATCATAATCCATGCCGAACAGTTTAACTCGAGTTGACACTTTAGGCATTAAGTAAAACAGCATACGTCCCTCGTTAAACCAGCCATAATGCGCCGATGGCGAGTTTATTTTTTGGTTTATCGTGGATTATTTTGGCTGGCTTTGCAGCCTTGTGCATTTGGGCATTGATTCACTTACTACAAAAGAAAACCGAGTTGCCAAAAATGTTTTTTCTAGCACTTAATATCACCCACATCGTTTATATTGCAGTTCTAACGGCTGGGTTTTTGTCTGGCGGCGGTTCGCTGGGCATCCGCTTTGTGATTGAATACACGATGCTCTACATTGGCGGTGGGATTATTTACTCGAGGGGCTTAATCGGTGGTGGATTCTGGTGGAAAATCCTGCGTGACCCCCCCAAAGTCGTGCAGGGAATGGTCGTGGCAAATGGTTGGTGTTTTGCGGCGGCGTTGGGCTACTTGGCTCGGGGAGGGCTGTGAGCGTTGGGCTATGAGCTTTGAGGAAAAACGTTTTAGCAATGATTTAGGACTTGTTCAGAAATAATTTCCCAATTTAATAATGAATCATCATTAACTCTTTGTGGGTTAGGCATGCCTAACCCCTACGACAAAACAGACTCGAACCGTAGGGGCAAGGCATGCGACCATGCCCGTAAGGTGCGCGTATATGGTCAAGAAGTCTTGCCCTGTGAGGGTTTATTTTTGTTCAAAACCAAATGGAGACATAATTAAATCCCAAGTCCTTAGCGCGGTACAACATGATGTTGCCCACACCTTGGTTCGTAGGCTTCGGCTGCCCCGACCATAATCACGGGGTCATCAAATCGGGCTGGCATCCCATTGACCAAACGCTGGGTGCGGGTGGCGGGTGCGCCGCAAACTGGGCAAATGGCGGTCAGTTTTTCGACATGTTCGGCTCGAGCCAGTAAATCGGGCATAATCCCAAAAGGCTCACCGCGAAAATCAAGGTCGAGTCCGCCACAAATCACGCGAACACCGGCTCGAGCCAGTTCTAGTGCCAAAGTAATTACACCAGTGTCCATAAATTGGGCTTCATCAAACGCCACCACATTGGGCAGTTTGACTTCTAAAGCATCAGGGTTCTCGAGTCCAAACAGGGCGGGTTCTGGGGCAAGTCCTAGGGCAATGCGAATCTCCAAGGTGTTTCTAACCGCTTGGGCTTCTACAGTGCGTCCAGCGTGACTGGCGATGTTGGTTACATGATAGCGGTCGTCTATGGCTGGCTTAAAAACCCGCACATCTTGCTTAGCAATTAAAGCCCGAGTGACCCGACGGATTAACTCCTCGGATTTACCACTAAACATCGGTCCGCAGACCACTTCAATATGACCACTGGGAAAAAAAGGCTCGAGAGGCATGAGGTGCAAGTTTAACATCCTTAACCCTTCGCCTTTTGCCTTTTTACCTTTCGCCTTTCGCCTTTTTCCTTTAGACTGTTGTCATGCCTACGCAGTCTATTCGTTTTGACAATGGTCCTAAGCTCTATCCGTTCAAAACCGATCTTGAATTTGCTTTGAATTCTCGGGTGGTGGTCAATTCTCGGCGTGGCTTAGAAGTGGCAACTGTGCGAGACACCGCCAGAGGCAATTCTGAGCATGTTGGTGGTGAAATTCTGCGCCAAGCCAACATTGAGGACATCCAGCGCTGGCAGAAACTCGAGTCAGATGCCAACGACCTCAAATGGTTTTTACGTGCCAAAGTGCGTGAGTACCGAATGCCAATCAAAGTTGTGGCGCTCGAGTTTACTTTGGATGGCTCTACCCTGACCGTATCGTACTCGAGTGAAGAAAAACAAGAACTACGCCATTTGATTCAGGACTTAAATGCTCGAACTTCGGCACATATTCATTTTCACCCAGTCGGCGCAAGAGACCAAGCACGGATTCTCGGGGTGCTTGGGGTTTGCGGACGCGAGAACTGCTCGAGTCATCATTTACAAGAATTCACGCCAGTCACGATTCGCATGTCTCGAGACCAACAACTGCCACTGAATCCAGAAAAAATCTCAGGTCCATGTGGGCGTTTGCTGTGCTGTTTACAATACGAACACGAAATGTACATAGACTTACTCAAAGGCTTACCACGCAAAGGGGCAAAAGTATGCAGCACTGAAGACGAAAGTATGTGCGGCAAAGTCATGAAAATTAACCCACTAAAACAAACGGTTGAAGTGAAATCCGATGAAGGTGCATGGTTTGAAATTGCCAAGGAGAACCTAAAAGCCGTGCGGTAAACACGGCTTTTAATGATTTTGGTTTCACTACGCAAGGCTCGAGCATGAAGTTATTGGGCAAGAACAACACTCGAGCAGACCAGTAATGCAGTAATCAGTTTCATTTGACCGACACCTCGAGTGTAAAGTCAGCCGCAGTTACATCCTTTGGAGCGCTCACACCAATCAGAACATTTTCGTTGCCTTTTGCACCAGTGGAAACGTAGCGTGTGTGGTCTTGGGTTTGGTTCTTAAATGGTCTGTCCCACTTAAAGTCCGCTTCGCAAGCTCTCATGCTTGAGACTTTTGGTGGCACTCGGTAATCGGTGCTGCCTGCCATGTAGTACCAGAGACTCAGGTTGATATTTGGGTCTTTGGGAGTGACTTTAACTGTGATTTCTCCAATTCCGGAGAACTTGGTGGGAATCGCAAACATTTTGTGCTTACTCTCGAACTTCCAAGCCTGCAACTGCACAAAACAAGCCATGTCCGAACGCCAAGCCCAGCTTAAATCAGGCATCTCTATTCCAGACTCGAGCTTGGAGTCTATAAAAACAACTTTGCCTCGTTCAACAGGGATTAAGCGTGTAACACTTTCAGGGTAACTGGTTTGAGCTAGGGCGAGTGGCAATAAGCTGGCGAGTAACAATCCGTACTTTTTCATTGAATCAACTCCTTTAATTGGTGAACTTCGATGATTGTTTGGCGTTGGGCAGCAACCTCGAGATAACGTGCTAACTCAAGTAAGCTCGAGAAACGCAGTACAACTCCGTGTCCTTCAAGCAGAGCGCTCCACGGCTGCCCTGCTTGGGCTGGGATGATTTTTAAGTGATACTCGAGGTCGCGCATGATTTTAGGGAGTTTATCTTGGACCAAAGTCATCTAAAGACTTGGGATCCATTTGTTCGGCGCAAGCGCGTAATCCTGTGGCTGGTAGGGTTGAATAAGTCTGGCATTCTTTAATCTTGTAGTTCCAGCTTTTGGTGGTTGTTCCACCACTTGAATCTGTGGCAGTAACTGTGATGGTCTGGTTCTTAGCAACACCGTTGACCCCGCCAAGTAACTTAAAA
>JANNEE010000423.1:0-3347 GCA_031388325.1 Deinococcales bacterium | reverse complement strand
GGCTAAAAATTCCTCAGCATCGCTCGAGATACCGCCTAAAGCATAGCCGTTAGCCGTGGTGCTAATCGTAACTGCACCATGCGCCGCTCGAGCCTTAAAAACGGTCTGACGCAAAGATACCTGTGCTTCTTCTTCTGGGCTGTTGGGGTAAAGCGCGTCTACTAACTCCAACGTTTTGACTTCGCTGCGCCCAACCAGCCGCGCCTCGAGCAGAACCGCCAGTAATTCCTTGCGTTTTTGTCCTTTGACAGCACTGACCAGACCAGCCTTTGAGATTTGCATTGTCCCTAAGACCTCGAGTCGCCCGTCTGTTTCTTTGGGCGCAACTTCGGTGGTTTTGAGTTCTGGGAAATACCGCTCTGCCAAATAAACTCCATGCAGCAAGCCTTGTGCCGTAAACCAAAGCATGGCTTCTCGAGCCAGCGCCAGATTTTGTTCTGAGCGTGCCAGTTCTAGGCGGTAACAATTGGCATCAAACAAAAACCCCAGTTCTTCGGCTCGAGCAATCGCGGCTTGCCAAGCCAAAATAGCTGGTTGCTGCTCGGCTTCTAGGAGTTTAGCTTGGGCGCTCAGCACATAAAAACTGTGGCTGTCTGGAATTTCTAAAAGCACAGGCTTGGCAGTTTCTAAGTATTCTCGAGCTTGGCGGATTTCGGTGTGCAACAAGGCTAAGCACAAATGCGTTTGGCTCGAGGCGATGAGTTTTGGCTGCCCTAGATTTTGGGCATGGCGCAGGGCATCTCGAGCGTACTTTAGAGCTAAGGTTTGACTGTACTGCAATTGGCGTTGCAAATGAAAACGCACCAAAAATAACTCAACCGCCACCAAAAAAGGCGTTTCTGCACCCTGTTTTAACGACAAATATGCTGTGTTCAATCGCTCCTCGGCGCGATCATCTTGTCCAGCCTCGAAGTCAAGATTAGCCAACATCAGTTGCGCCTGAGCCGCTAAACCATGATTGCCCGCTTTCTCGAGTGCCAGCAATGCTCGGGTAGCATGGTCTTGCATCAGTTCTCGCTGCCCTGAACGCTCTAAAGTCAATGCCCGATTAAAAAGCATTGCGCCAACCGCGTTATGCTGCTCGAGTTGTTCGGCTAAGGCAATCGCTTCGAGTGCTACATCTTCAGAAAGCCCAAGCTGTCCCATTTGGGCTAAACTAATCGCACGAATGTTTAAGACACTCATCCGTTCACGCGGCAAGAGTTTGGGATGCCGCAAAATACTGAGCGATAAGTTCTCGGCTTGCTGTATCTGCCCCGTCAGCATCAATGCCGATAGTACATGAATCAGCACCGAAGTTTCTGCTACATCATGTAACTCTGGGCGATTTTGCCACATCTCGAGCGCTCGAGTCGGCTGACCACACATCATCAGATAGCCAAGCAAAGAACTGATGTATCGAGCATCGTTTTGCTGCTGTTCAGGTAAACGTGCTAAAGAAGTCTCGGCTGCGGCGATATTCCGAGTCGTGGTGACAATTGCACTGGTCGCATAATAAATCGCGTTCACTCGAGTGGCATCAGGTAAATCTGGAATCCCCAGAATGGATTCGGCTAACGTAAGCGCATCTTTGGGTTCGCTGTGGGTTAAAACTTCCAACGCCTCGAGTAACAACTTGGCTTTGGGTTGACCACTTAGAAACTGGGCAGCTTTGGCTTTGAGTTGTGCGGCTCGAGTCGGTTGACTTTTAAGAGCATTGGCACAAGATAGTAAAACATTTAGCGCAGTTTTAGGCGGCAACTGGCTTTCGGTCAGAAATTCAGCCGCAAATTCTGGTTGTAGCACTTGCAAAACCTGCACGGCTCGAGTTGCTAAGGCTGCTCTGTCAGCCCCAGATAACTGCTTAAACGTCACCTCCCGAAAAAGCGGATGCACAAAACCACTGGTGTTCAGAATCCCACGCCGCCGTAAATACAATTCGGCAAGCTCGAGTTCTGGCAAGTCTAGACCCGCCACTTGCGCCCAAATATCTGAATCCAGCAGCAGTTGTGGTACGCGAATCTCGAGCAAAGCACGGGCTTGTAATGCCAAACGGCTTTCTGGCGAGTCCGATGGGTCAAACAGCAATTGTTCAATCAATGCCTCGACGGTCAGTGGCATCGCGTCGTTTGGAGGTTCACGCCAATGCCAGCGTTTGGTGTCATTCCAAAGTAAACCTTGCCTTGCCAAATGCCGAAAAAACTCGAGGGTAAACAAAGGATTACCGGCTGCCTTAGAAAAAATCCAAGCACTGGCTTCGAGGGGCAAGACCGCACCAACTTCAGCTTCCAAAAGGGCGGTGCTACTCACCAAATCCAAAGGCAGCAAACGCAACGACTCGAGACCCGATTCAACCGCCACCCGACTGGTCAGAATCACCGCTACACCTTTTTTAGGCTGGGCTGCCAACGCCAAACGCAACCAAAAATCTTGAGCCACTGGCGTTGCTTCGTGCCAATCCTCTACCAGCAGCACAAAAGGCGCATTGACCTCGAGCAAGCTAAGCAGGGTTTGCAGACTCGAATCGGTCTCTAACTTTGCCTCGAGCCAGCTTGATATACGTTTAGGGCGCGGTAAATTCTGAATCACTTGTGCCACAAGCGTCACGGCTCGAGTAGTGGCAGATTGATATGGTGCATTTTTGAGCAGCCGAGTGACTGCACTGGTTTTACCAATTCCTGCTTCGCCAAACAAGCAAAAAGCCAATCCCGAACGGCGCACTGCCACGCTGGCTAAGCGTCTTTGAAGCTGAAGTTGTAAATCTGCATTGGGAAGGCTCATGTCTTAACAGCATACTTGGTTAAGGCGTTAAACGGTTTTAGTCAGACAAAACAGAACGCAAAACAAATTTGCCAGACACTGGCTTTTGGTTTACACTACACAATATGCCACATGGAAATTTGCACATTCAAGTGGGAAATCAGCATCTTGAGTTTATCTCGAGGTACAAAGAAAACCATGCTCTTGAAAGCGAAACCATCGTGGTACAACGTGCCTTAGAACTGCTTGAGCAAACCGAAATCGAAGCTGCTTATACGCTGATGGCAGCCGACCAAAATAGAGAAGCCAATGCTCTTGAGTGGGCAGAAGCTACCGTTCTGGATATTGCAGATGAAACGCACTGAGGTTTGGTGGGTCAATTTTGACCCGTCAGTTGGTGGTGAGATTCGTAAACGTCGCCCAGCCATTATCATCTCAATCAATGCCAGTAACGCCGTTCTAAACCGTGTACAGGTTGTACCAATCAGCAGCCAACTCGAGCATATTTATATCAGCGAAACCGCCATTACCTTAGATGGTGAACCAAGAAAAGCAATGGCAGACCAAATCACAACGGTCAGCAAAGAACGGATTGACTCGAGAATTGG
>JANNEE010000189.1:0-1752 GCA_031388325.1 Deinococcales bacterium | reverse complement strand
AATGTCATTGCCCAAGGCAATTACCCAATCGAATTTAGCTTATTGGGCGTAAAACCAGAACCGTGGAAACCCACCGACAGTTTGGTCTGGGCAAAAATGCTGGCATACAACCTCTCGAGCAATTGGAACAGCGAACTCGAGAACTTGAGTTTGGTCAGAAAAGTCGGTCTGGAGGGGTTTAATACCCTCAAGCCCGAATACGTTAAGCCCTACCCAACCATACTGCGCTTAGAGGATTACAAAGGCAAGCTCAATATCGCTGGACTCGAGCCGCCACGCTCTAAGCCCGCCGTTATTTCGGCTGCCCTTGAGACCACAATGCAAAATGTCCAGAATACCGCCCAAGGTATCCGTGAACAGTACGGGCTTGGTTACGAAAAAGGTTTGGGCAGCAATAACTGGGTGGTTGCCGGCTCGAGAACCGAATCGGGCAAGCCGCTTTTAGCCAACGACCCGCACCTTGGTTTCCAAGCCCCAAGCTTGTGGTATTTAGCCGATATTAAAGGCGATAGTGTATCCGCCATTGGCGCAACCCTGCCCGGAGTCCCCGGTGTGGTACTCGGGCGTAACGAACGCATTGCATGGGGCGCAACCAACACTGCCCCAGACACCCAAGACTTGTTTTTACTTGAGGTTAAAGATGGGGCGTATAAAACCCCAAGCGGTATGGTCAAAATCGAGTCTCGAGAAGAAATTTTTAAGGTTGGCGGTAAAGAAGAAAAATACACGATTCGCAGCAGTGCTTACGGTCCAATTATTTCAGACCTTGCAGCCGTTGGTGTAAAGCTCCCAGACAGCCAAGCCATTGCTCTGCGCTTTGTGGCACTCGAGCCGAACGACACCACCTTAGATGCCTTTATTGGCTTTAATTACGCCAAAAACTGGGATGATTTCAAAACCGCCATGCGCCGCTACGTGACCCCACAACAAAACTTTGTTTACGCCGATGACACAGGCAACATTGGTTACTATGCGCCCGGAAAAATCCCCGTTCGCAACTGGGATGGGCGTTTTCCAGCCACCGCCAGCAGTGGTGCAAATTGGAGTGGTTACGCTGCCTTTGAAAACCTGCCCAATGTTTTTAATCCACGCGAGGGTTTTATTGTCACCGCTAACAACCGCACCCTACCCTTTGGCGCAAGCCAGACCGAATACAGCACCTACACCGAAGGCTACCGCGCCCAGCGCATCCGTGAACTGATTCTCGAGACCCCAAAGCACACGGTTGCCACCATGCGAGCCGCCCAAGCCGACAACGAAAGCCTTGTCTCGAGGGAGCTGATACCCGGTTTACTGGCACTGACCGCAAAATCCGATGCTGCCAAACGCTTACAAAACGAAGTAAAGCAATGGGACAACAAAGCAGGCATTGACAGCACTGGCGCAACAGCCTTTGCTTTTTATTACCGCGAATTAACCCGTGTACTCGAGGACGAAATTGGCAGCAAATACTATGATGAACCCAATTTTCTGATTCCAGCCTTCACCAAAGGCAGCCCTTACTGCGACGACAAACGCACCGCCGCCCTCGAGACCTGTGCTTTAATCATGCAAAACGCCCTCGAGAATGGAGCAGCAGCCTTAGAAAAGCAACTAGGAAGCAGCCCTGCTGAATGGACATGGCGCAGGGTTCATATTGCCCAATTCAACGCCACGATTGGCAGTAATCCAACGATTGGATTTTTTGTTAATCGCAGTATTCCCGCCAATGGCAGCCGCCTGACGGTCAATGTTGGCAATTACAACCCAGTA
>JANNEE010000360.1:0-1805 GCA_031388325.1 Deinococcales bacterium | reverse complement strand
CGCTGCTGGCCGCTTCGGTTAAGGTCTTGGCTTCTTCGGCGTTTAAGTTGCCTCGGGTTTTAATTGCCAGCATCTCGAGCAGGCGCAAACTGCGTTCGGCGGTGGTGCGGTTGCGGGTCACACCATCGCGGTTCATACGGGCGGTCAGGGCATTGAATTGTCCTAAACTGGTTTCGGCGGCGGCGGTCAAACTATGAATTAGTCCTAGAAAATCGGTGTTGGTCATGAATGGAGATTATCAAATTTTACTGCCTCAAGTGCAAAACGAAACTTAAAGCACACCTCAAAGCTGTGCTTGCTTACGAAAATACTCTGGTTTGACCAGTACAGTGCTGGATGTGATTGCCCAAACGCCTCTGAAGCCAAAATTTCAAATTCCTTTTCTGGTCTGGATGTACCTCGGAGTGATTATTTTCTTAGGCGCTTTGTACTTATTTGTACCCAGTGTCCGTGTTTTTGTGACCCAATGCTTTGAAATTCTGGTCAGCAATGACCGTGGGCGTATCGAAACTTTTGTGGCGGGTTTTGGCTGGTGGGGACCGGTTTTAATCATTGGCATGATGATTGCCCAAACGCTCTTAAGTGCCGTACCAATGATTCTGGTGTTGGTGGTGTCGGTACTGGCGTATGGTCCGATTTGGGGCGGCTTACTCGGGTGGTGCGGCGCAATGATTGCAGCGATGGTTGGCTACGGGATTGCTCGAGTCTTTGGGGATACTTTACAAGATAAATTTGTGACCCCTAAAATTAGGGATATTATAGCCCGTAATGTTGCCAGATACGGCGCATTGGCAATTCTGGCGCTGCGTTTATCGCCACTGATTCCATCGGACGGTGTGAGTTTTGTAGCGGGTTTACTGCGAATGAACTTTGTGACTTTTCTGCTGGGAACGCTTGGCGGTGTTACCCCTTTGGTGATGGTCGTGGCGTATTTTGGCAGTGATTTTGAACGCTTGACTGGTTTTGTTATTGGTGTGACGATTTTTAGTTTAACTGCTCTGATTTCATGGGTGGCTTATGACGGGTTGATTAAGCGCAAAAAAAGAAAAGTTGTTTGAAAGCATGTTAAAACAGCTTGGTTTGCTCAATCTCGAGCGAGACTTCTTTTTTATCGGGCAGTTGCTCTAATTTCTCTTTGACTGCCTTTATATCTTGCCATGTCAACCATTTGGGTCCGCCAGTGGTTCGCACCGCGTTGCGTAACAAGTAGGCTGGATGAAACATTGGCAGTAAGGGTATCGGGGCGCTAAGTCGCTTAAATTCTGTCCATACGCCTCGGGTTTTGGTGATGCCCAGTGTTGTCCCTAGCGCCCATTGGGTCGGGACATTGCCAAGCGTAATGATGATTTGCGGCTTAATAAGCCGAATCTGCTCGAGTAACCAGTCTTCACAAGCAATGATTTCGTCTGGTTCTGGGTTGCGGTTGTTTGGCGGTCGGCATTTGACCACATTGGCAATATAAACCTCTTCTCGAGCAATGCCAACTGCCCCTAATATCTGCTCTAAGAGTTGTCCAGCTTGTCCAACAAATGGCTTACCCGTGCGGTCTTCTTCTTGTCCGGGTCCTTCACCAATTAGCATCAGCCGCGCTTGCGGGTTTCCGACACCAAAAACCACTTGTCTGCGGGTGCTGCTAAGTTTGCAAGCTGTGCAAGTGCTGCACGTATTTTCTAGCTCCCCGAGATTCACCTATTGACCTCCTCGATTTGCACAATTTCAAGATGCCAAAGTTTAAGTTGCTTGGCTCGAGCGATGGCTTTTTTGGTTTCTCTGGCACGAATGGCATTCATAAAGTTTGGGTCATT
>JANNEE010000241.1:0-2309 GCA_031388325.1 Deinococcales bacterium | reverse complement strand
CGAATTGGCATTGTCCGAAACACTGTCCTCGAGTTTTGCTGGGCAAACCCAAACCGTGAGCCGTTCGTATTTACTCGAGCGCCCCGGGCAAGTGCCACTGGCTTTTGATGGCGGTCAAGATTCGGAAGCTGCACCAATTTCGTGCAGTGCTGTGGCTTTTGGTCCTGGCGCAAGAATTTCTTTTGCTCGGGCTTTAGAAGTTCAAATTGTCGAGTTTCTTGGTCCAAGTGTCAAACGCTACGCCCTGTCCAACGACAAGGCATTCTCGAGTTTTGCACTAGAACCTAAATTTAAGCTGGGGCTAAAACTGATTGATTACACGCCGCGTGGCGCTCCAAACATCGAGGAAGCTGGCAAACGCGGGCGGCTCGAGTTACGGCGCATTAAGTCAGACCCGAATTTCCCGACTTCTTTGGTTTTTACGACACAGAATAGTGGCGCAACATGGGTCTTCCAAAAATAGTAATTTTATTGTCTGGAATGGCTAGAATTATCTTGTTGCGGTACTGTCACGGCTTTCTTGTAGACTGGCTTTGTAAAGGAGAAACATGAAACAATTTTGGGGAGCTTTATTGTTGGTTGGGTCATTGTGGTCGGGTCTCGAGGCAAAAGCCCAGAATCCATATCCACCGTCTGGGTTTATACGGGTCGGTAGTCAAGTCAGTCTCGAGTTACGCCAAAGTTGGACAAGCAGCGTTTCGGGTAAGGACGCAGATGGTGACTGGACTGGCGATGTTCGAGGGGCGAATGGCACAGTTGGTAAGTTTTTTGCCTTGGCGTTGAATGGCGGTGCGTTTCGTTTTCAAGTGGCTTATTCGGGGGCAAGTGAATTCTGCGATTTAACAGGTGCTAATTCGGTTAGTAATTCAAGCAGTAATGCCGTAACCTATACGGGGACACGTTTTTATAAGCAAGGCTCGGCAGGTATTACCAGTGATAACGCGTCGTGTCGGGTCACGGTGAGTAATGGAACTACAGTTGTACAACCTGTGCAACCGCCAGTCACTCAACCTGTGCAACCGCCAGTCACTCAACCTATACAGCCGCCAGTTTTACCAAGCACCCAAGCTGCATTGCCAGCCCTGACTTTCCCGCCGCGTCTCGAGATTGGGCAACGCTGGGAAATTAGACTGGGAAACCGTGCCATTGTTTACCGTGGGGTTTTAAATAGCCTAGATTCGGCTCGCAATGTTTATGTGGGTACACTGACCACAAATGGTGTTGGCGACCCTGTCTCACAACGTACACTCGAGGTTTTCTTTGCTCAGAATACCTTGGCGATTTATGCCACCGACCCGCAAGGTGGTGTCACTGTTTGTAGTTTTGCTGGGGCTGGAACTTTGCAAAATAATATTTTGACTGGAACAGTTTTTTTTAAGACCGCAACCGAGACGCAATTTCGCTCCCTGACATCTGTTCAAGACGCGCCTTGTAAAGCCAATCTCGAGCCAGTCCAACAAGCGGTGCAACCTGTTTCGCCCATTTCGCCTGTTCAACCTGTTCAACCTGTTCAACCCGTCCAGCCACCTGTACAGAATCTCACGCCCTCACTACCTGCTCGAGTTGGCGATACTTGGCGTATTGTTGCCAATGGAAACCTTGGGCTTGACCCTTGGGTGCTTACATTTACTCGCACAGACACCGATGGCACTTTGGTTGGTACTGCCAGCCAAGGCAATGGTCGCGGTGAAGCCAATGGTCTGAAAACCACAGATGGTGGCTACGCTTTTGTGATGGAAGTCAATAGCCGCGTAATTGCCTGCTTGACTGTTCCTAATACACCTGTGGTGAATGGTGGATTTTTGGGACAACTGGTTGAAATCGCACAAAATCAAGCCAAGAGCCTGAATACTTCTTGTACCCTGACCCTAACATCTCGAGGAGGAACAACTTCCACCGTTATCACCCCACCTGTACAAAGTCTAGCTGCTGCTTTTCCGCCTAAAATTGGGCAGACTTGGACAATCACTATCGAAGGGCTTGCCCCGTGGGTTGTCCTTTTTCAAGACCTGAATAAGGACAACGAACCGAGTGGTACAGGGCTGCAAAATGGTCTGGCACGACGGGTTCTGGCTTATCTTAATAATGGTTTAAAAATCTTTGCCATGGCTGGCGAGAACGATGTGATTTATTACTGTGCTTTTGCTACCAATATCCAAGCCGTCGGAGCAACCTTAAGCGGTGGAGTGGCGTACCAAGAACCAAAAGGCGCTCAGCAACCAACTGCTATGAACCGCTCTTGCAGCGCAACCTTAACCGCTCAGCAATTGCTTTTAGGTGCTGGATATGAGCTTGAAACTCAAGGTGCT
>JANNEE010000190.1:0-3132 GCA_031388325.1 Deinococcales bacterium | reverse complement strand
GCTGGCAGTGTACTTAAAGTTTTTTGGTTCAAACGGGTTGCGTTGTGCGGTATAGAATTTTTGCACATGCGGCTCGAATTCGTACTTGGCGGCGGCATAAGTCTCTTCAATACGGCTGGCAAGTGGGCTATCCACAAAAACGGGCAGCACTGGAATACGATTTTCTTCCTCGAGACGGGCAATGTGGTACAGCAAATCTTGGGTGCGCTCGAGCGCAAAACTCGGAATCAGGACTTTGCCACCGCTTTTGGTGGCTTCAATCAGTAAACCAGCAAATTCTTCGAGGGTCTGCTCAAAAGGTTTATGGTCACGGTCGCCGTAAGTGCTTTCCATCAGCACAATATCGGCATCTGGGCAGGGTACAGGGTCGGGCAGGATGTCTTTACGGGCGTTGCCGAGGTCGCCACTGAAAACAAAACGTCCTTCGGGGCTTTCAAATAATAAACTGGCACTACCGGGGATATGCCCAGCCACTTGCGCCGTGACCCGAACACCATTCCACTCGAGCGGTTTGTTGTACTCGATTACTTCAAATAGCGCCAAGGCTTTTTGCACATCGGCTTCTGCAAAAAGTGGCGGCATGGCTTTACTTTTATTTTTTCGTTGGTCACGTTCAAAATCTTCTTTTTGTAACTTGGCAGAATCAAGCAGTAAATGCTCGACGATTTGTCTGGTGCTTGGTGTAGCAAAAATTGGTTTGTTATAACCATCACGCACCAATTTGGGTAAGCGCCCAGCATGGTCTAAATGGGCATGAGACAAGAAAAATCCATCTATTTCAGCAATTTTATATGCCCAATCTTGGTCGTTAATCGCGTCCAGTGCTTTAGAACCCTGAAACTGCCCACAATCGAGCATGATGTTCTGTCCACCCATCCGCAACCAATGGTTAGAACCCGTAACGGTGCGTGCCGCGCCATAACTTTCGACCGAAAAACCTTTGCGGCTTGGGGTATGAATTGGCTTTTTAGCCACAGGTTTAGGACTTGGTTTACTCGAGACCACAGCCTCACTCGAGGTCACAGAGGCTGACTCACTCGAGGTCACAGAGGCTGACTCACTCGAGACCACAGAGGCTGACTCACTCGAGACCACAGGCTCGCTCGAGGCGGCATAACTTAACGCCCCTACTTGCAAACCGTTTTCCACAATCACAATTTCTTCGCCCTGAGCAGCACGTTCAAGTAATTTTTCCAAGTGTGCCTTGGCTTCGGCAATACTAACAAGAGTTTTCATTGCCAGTAGCTTACACGAAACGCTGCCCTCTTGAGACCACAAAGAGGTTTTGATCAGCCGCAAGAGAGCAGTTTTTTTGTCTCCAGAGCAATTGCCAGTTCTTCATTGGTTGGAATGACCAAAGCCGCCACAGTTGAGTTGGCGGTAGAAATTCGGGTTTGTTTTGATTGATTGGCAGTTTCATCCAAGGTGATGCCCAACCAACCCATTTTCCCCAGAATTTTAGCTCGCATTCGTAGGTCGTTTTCGCCTACACCAGCCGTGAAAACAATCGCATCTATGCCCTCTAAAGCGGCAACATATGCACCAATGGTTTTTTGAATACGGTAAGCAAAAAGGTCTAAGGCGGTTTGGGCTTGGTGGCTGCCAGCGTCCAAGGCTTTCCAGACATCACGCAGGTCGGCTGCCCCAGCTAAACCAAGCATTCCAGATTGTTTATTTAATAAAGTATCAGTAGCTTCTACGCCGTTGCGCCGTACCAATTCCAAGACCAATCCAGCGTCTATGTCGCCACTGCGTGTTCCCATGACCAGACCTTCAAGTGGGGTGAATCCCATACTGGTATCTATGCTTTTACCAAATAGAACAGCGCAAGCACTTGCACCGTTTCCAATATGCAAGGTAATCAGTTTGAGTTTCTCGAGTGGTTGTTCTAAGAATTTGGCAGCTTGGGCAGCCACAAACCCATGACTTGTTCCATGAAAACCAAAGCGCCGTAAACCCGTTTGGGCGGGAATAGCATATAAATAGGCTTGTTCGGGCAGGGTAGCATGAAAAGCCGTGTCGAACACCGCGACATTCTCGAGAGCGGGTAGGATTTCTCTGGCGGCTTTAATCCCAACAATGTTGGGTGGATTATGCAGAGGTGCAAATTTTGCATTCTCCTCAAGTACCGCCAGCACTTCTAAATCTATTTTGCTTGGGGTCGAGAAAGCCAGTCCGCCGTGAACCACTCGGTGTCCAATCGCTTGGACATTCGAGAAATCCTCAAATTTAGCAATCGCGGTTAAAGCCTGAGCATGATTCATTGCCAGCACTTTCACAATTTGTTGACCACGCAGATAGGCGGCTTGAGGCAGCCCAATCCGTTCAATCAGCCCTCGAGCCAATGTTGCAGATGAGATTGTGTCAATAACCGCGTATTTTAGACTGGAACTGCCTGCATTTAAGACAAGGATTTGCATAAACAGATTCTACTGGTAAACCTTTTAAGTACCGCAATTGCAACCATACCCCCTTGACTTGGAAGCGCTTCCTCGGGAAACTAGAGCATCCTCAGTCAAACATTCATCTCGAGATTCCTCGAGAACCCTTGGCTTGAGATTTTTGGAGGTTTATGAAAAGATTTTTGGTGGTCATCTCCCTGATGCTTGGTCTTGCCCTAGCATTCTCGAGCGCTCAGAGCAATAGAATCGTGACCTTGCCCGGTTCAATTCAAAAAGCCCTAGGTGGCAAAGAATGGGATCCGGCGGGTGAGATAACCCGAATGACCGAAGTCAGCACTGACGTGTACGAATTTGTGGCAGCCTTCCCCACGGGCAAATACGAATACAAAGTGGCAATTAACCAGACTTGGGACGAAAATTACGGTAAAAATGGAGAGAAAGGTGGCGCGAACCTAACACTTGATGTTCCAGCCGACAATACGATTATCAAATTTGTGTTTAACTATGCGAGTAAAAAAATCATGGATAGCCTTAATAACCCCACCGAAATTTCCGCCCCCGCCACCGTTCCTGCTCGAGCCGCCGCCGTTGCCGCCCCGATAGCCGAGGGGACAACCCGTTTTGTGGTGCATTACAAACGCACCAGAGGCGATTATGAAGGCTGGAATCTTTGGGTCTGGGCAGATGGCGCGGACGGTAAATCCTATCCGTTTAATGGCTCGGATGATTT
>JANNEE010000181.1:0-4824 GCA_031388325.1 Deinococcales bacterium | reverse complement strand
GGAACAAAAGAAGTGCCTTACGGGTGCTTTAGTAATTTTAGCGCCCACCCATTCACCCTCGAGAATAACCAATGGCAGACTTCAGAGCATTATTTCCAAGCCATGAAATTCTTGCCTGATTGGGGGCATGTTCGGGCGATTCGGGACATGAAAAGCCCAGCGCAAGCTGCCAAAGCGGGTCGCTCGAGGGCGCGTCCGTTACGGGAAGATTGGGAAGAAATCAAAGATGATGTGATGCGAAAAGCGGTGCTGGCAAAGTTTAGGCAACACCCAGAGATTGCTTTGATTTTGCTCGAGACAGGCAACGAAGAACTGATTGAAAACACCACCCATGACCATTACTGGGGTTGCGGCTCGAGCGGTACAGGGAAGAACATGCTGGGGATTATTCTGATGGAAACTCGTGAAATTCTGCGTGCTGAACTGAGGGAAAAATGATTCTCTTTCGACCTGTAGGACTACAAGAATTGCAGTTAATTGCAAAAGCCAGTTATCAGGCATTCCCACCACGCTTACCTGACCAACCTATTTTCTATCCTGTGCTGAACTTTGAATACGCTCGGCAAATCGCAGAAGGCTGGAACACCAAACACAACAATCCGCCATGTGGTTTTATCACCCGTTTTGAAGTGCAAGACGAGTACATCAAGCAATTTGAAGTGCAAATCGTGGGTTCAAGAGAAAATGCTGAGCTTTGGATTCCAGCCGAAGGACTCGAGGAATTTAACAACTGCATCGTCGGGAAAATTACGATTGAAGCTGCGTACTATGGTGTTGGGTTTGCTGGTGAGATTGACCAAAAAACCAATTTACCTTTGGGGGTTTTTATGACTCAAGAATGCGTTTAAGTGTGTTTTTACACAAGGGCAAAGCAGACCTACTTGTAATAGCTCTTAAGGAAACCTATAAATGAAAATGGCAACTGATTGGGGTAAGACTAATCCACTTGATTATTGTTTTACAATAATTTATAGTGAATCTATGATAATTAAACCCAACCGTACCGACCCTTGGACAGAAACTGCCACTCGAGCCGCCGCAGAAGCGAAATACTTACGCCCTATTGCTCAAGCCCTACTAATTCTTGCAATTTTGATGATTGTCTCACAGTATTTTGCACAACCAGCATGGGAAGAAATCCGTCGCGCACCAACCCCAAGTTTTTTAGACGCACTCAACCAATGGTTACTCAAAATCATTAACGCAGGTTCAGCCGTGGCTTTGACATGGGCATTATGGGAAACCCAAGGCTACCTCAAAAAACTCAAGCAAGGTGCAATCTGGTCAGTTTCAACCATGCAATTTTTTGGACGCATTGGTGAGTGTCTGATTGCATCAGCAGTCTGGGCAACTCTGATTTCACCAACTATCACAGGCTGGGCTACGGAATTCCGAGGTGGTTTTCAGTGGCATCTCGAATCACAATCCTTGGTATTACTGGGCTTGGGCTTATTGATGTCCCTACTCGCTCGAGTCATTGGTACAGCTTTTCAAACCGCTAATGACCTCAAAGCCGACCACGACGGGATAATTTAGCATCATGCCAATAGTTGTTCGATTAGATGTAATTCTGGCACTTCGTAAACGTCGAGCTAAGGACTTAGCCATCGAAATTGGTATTACCGAAGCTAACCTTTCGTTACTTCGTACTGGCAAAGTTAAAGGTGTGCGATTTGAAACGCTCGAAGCCATTTGTATAGCCTTGGACTGCAAGCCAGGGGACTTACTCGACTTTGAACCAGATTGAGGAGCATAGCATGAAATACATTCAATGCCCTGCCGAAGCTGTCCCGCAACTGCTCGAGAGGTCGCTTTTTTTGGCAACCCGTTTGGTTCGCCCTGAAGTCCCGATTCTCGAGTCACTCGAGGATTTATCCCACGCTTTACAAGGAGGTTTATGAATGTACTTGGTTTTGAGGTTCCGCTCTGGGTATTTGATTGGGCTGGTTCGGCTTGCGTGATTTTTTCGCTGGTATTCTTGTTTTCTAAGTCCATCGCGTATTGGCATTGGAGCAACGCCAGTTTAATCCCGTACTTTGTGCTTTTTATGGTCGGTGGACAGTGGATGCTGGCAGGTTTGCAGGTCTCGTACCTGATTTTTGGGATTCATGGTTTGTACCTTTGGATTCTCGAGGCGCGGCGCGATAAGGGCGAAATTACGTTTAATGAAGCTGCTTGGTACAGTGTGACATGGGTGGCAAGTATCGCAGTTTTTATTTACACCGTTCTGGTCACGGATTTTGTATCTGATACTTGGAATTGGGTGCAGTTTATTGGCGTGAGCCTTGCCTTAATTGCCAATTTTGGGACAACTCGTAAATGGGCTTGGAGTTGGGGCGTTTGGATTCTAGTTAATGCGGTCATGGCAGTCTACTTTGCACATCTTGGCTTGTGGGCGCAATTTGGCTTGCAGTTTGTGCTGGCGGGCATGAGTATTTACGGGTATCTCGAGTGGACAAGAACTAAACCTCGAGAAGCGCTAGAATAATTGTATGCGTTTACCGATTGGCATTCAGGATTTTACGAAACTTCGTGAGGAAGGTCATATTTACGTGGATAAAACCATGTATTTTCAGGATTTTCTGGCGGGTGGATTGTTTTTTATTTCTCGTCCAC
This sequence comes from Deinococcales bacterium, assembly GCA_031388325.1. GTDB lineage: Bacteria > Deinococcota > Deinococci > Deinococcales > JAAFIG01 > JAAFIG01. Next base: position 2,208 of record JANNEE010000181.1, on the reverse strand, counting down.
GGCGTTTCGGTAAATCTTTATTATTATCAACCATCAAAGCTATTTTTCAAGGGCGAGCAGATTTATTTAAGGGTTTGTGGCTCGAGAATAAGCACGATTTTGAAGTGCGTCCAATCATCCGACTTGATTTTAGCAATGTTAATTTTGAGAGTAAATCACTTGATGAAGGTATTGTGGATTGGTTACGGATCAATGCGCTCGAGTATGATTATGTTTTACAGTCAAATACAGCTCGGGACGCTTTTCGTGAACTGATTCTGAAATTTTCTAAGTCAAACCGAGTGGTTGTTCTAATTGATGAGTACGATAAACCACTGACTGATTGTTTAGATGATTTAGAAAAACGCCTTAAGCATCAGGCTGTGCTTCGCAGTGTGTATGGTGTACTTAAGCCGCTCGATGCACATTTGCATTTGGTCATTTTAACGGGTGTGTCTAAATTTGGGAAACTCAGTTTGTTTTCGGATTTAAATAATCTCCAAGACATCAGCTTGAATGAACACTACACGACACTGTTTGGTTATACCAAAACAGAAATTGAATTGAATTTTGTAGCTGAATTTAAGGCTGTGGCTGAGAATTTAAGTCTTTCCCTACCTGAGCTTTGGGAGGCAACCCAACGTTGGTATAACGGATATTCGTGGGATGGAGTGCAAAAAGTGTACTGTCCTTTTAGTTTCTTGCTTTTTTTGAGTCAAAAATACTTTAAGTCATTTTGGTTTGAAACAGGTACGCCAACATTACTGCTTAAATTGGTGCGTCAAGGGCAGCTTAATCCGTTTGAATTTGAGCATTTAATTGTCTCTGATAAAGTGGTTGCCACGGCTGATATTGACCGTTTAGACCCGATTTCATTGATGTTTCAAACGGGGTATTTAACCATTAAAAGTATGAAAACCAGTCCTTTAGGGACGCGTTACGATTTAGCCTATCCTAATGAAGAAGTGCGCGTTGCATTTTCGACCAGTTTACTCGAGGAGTACAGTGGCGCTCCGACGAACCGCGTAGCGAGTTTTAGTTTGGATATTCAAGATGCGCTGCTCGAGTTGGATTGGAATAAGGTTTTTGCAGTGGTGAATAAGATTTTTGCTGGTGTGCCTTACGAGATTTTTCCGAGACGCGAATCATACGTGCATTCCTTAATGCACTTGATGCTGGTCAGTTCTGGTTGGCGGGTGCAAAGTCAGGTACAAACAGCACTTGGGCGGATGGATACACTTGTGGAAACGTACACGCACAAGATCATTTTTGAATATAAAATTGGTGGTACGCCTGAAGAGGCTCTTGAGCAAATAAATTCTCAGCAGTACTCGCTTAGTTTGGATAAACCAGTGATTAAAATTGGTGTGGTTTTTGACCTTGAAAGTAAAAGTGTGGGCGCATGGAAAACCGAGAACGATACACCGTTGGCTTAGTGGTTGGGAAATTCGCACCGCTTCATAAGGGTCATGAACTTGTGATTAAAACAGCCTTAGCACAGTGCGAAATTGTACTTGTCTTGGTCTACAGCAATCCAGATTTTACTTGGATGAATTCAGAAACTCGAGCCAAATGGGTACAACAATTATTTCCACAAGCTCAAATCTATATCCCAGAAAACCCACCGCTTAACCAAGCCAACGATTTAACCCAGCGCAAATTTGTCAAGTCTTGGCTCGAGCAAAATAACTTGGTGGTAGATGCCGTTTTTGGTTCAGATGATTACCTTGAAGGGTTTGCAGCCCACATTGCGGCAGTGCCAATTAAAGTAGATGCAACTCGAGTAACCCAACCGATTTCTGGTACAAAGTTACGTGAAGCTGTACAAAACAAAGAAATTACAGCTTTCAAACCGTTTGTCTCGAGTCTGGTGTACTCGCATCTCGAGTTTTGGGCGCAACCTGTTCAAAAAGTGGTTTTTTTAGGGGCAGAAAGCACAGGCAAAAGCACACTCACGGCACGAATGGCGCTCGAGTACCAAACCAGTTTTGTGGCAGAATTTGGACGTGAAGTCTGGGAAGCTAAAAACGGGCAACTGGCGTTAGAAGATTATGTTTTTATTGCCAAAAAACACCTTGAACTCGAGGACGAAGCGCTACTTGAGAGTACAAACTATTTGTTTGTGGATACCAATGCGATTACCACAATGTTTCTTGGCTACGCCTATGAAGGGCGCGGTTTGCCTGAACTGACCGAACTGGCTCGAGTTGCCCAAAATCGGTATCACCA
>JANNEE010000163.1:0-1844 GCA_031388325.1 Deinococcales bacterium | reverse complement strand
TTTAGAAATCAACTCAGCGAATTGCAATTGTGCATCTTGGAATTGCCATGTATTCTCTGCTTTTTCAAGTGTGTTTTGCATAATCCACCTCACTAAGTGTACACCTTCTCGAGTTTAGGTGTTTTTTCTGCGACGAACCTAAGTTATTGCCTTAAGAAATTCAAGGCAACTTTTGCCAGTAATGCCGCCCCAAGCGGTAACACATCCTCATGGCAGCGTACTTTTGGATGATGCAGTCCGTACTGTTCAAACCCCTCGACTTTTGAACCAATCATCGCGTAAGCACTGGGAATGCGTTGTGAAACATAGGCAAAATCTTCTACGCCTAGACTTGGTGGGATTTCTTCAATGGTCATGCCAGCTTCTCGAGCCGTTGCTTTCAGTAAATTGTTGATTTGTTGGTTATTAAAAGTGCTAGGCAGTATTGGTGTGGCACTAAACTCGAGGCTTGCACCGTGGGCTTGGGCAATTCCAGTGCTAAGCTGCTCGAGCCGAGCTTGCAGATTTTGAATCGTACTTAAACGCATGGTGCGGATTGTGCCACGTAGAATAAGTTCGTCTGCCACAATATTTTCGGCTGTACCACCGTGCATCACTCCAAAACTGACGGCGGCAGCATCGAGCGGGGCAACATTGCGACTGACCAAGGTTTGGGCTTGCAGCACAATACTCGAGCCAATCACAATCGCATCTATGCCGCGTTCTGGTTCTGCACCGGCGTGAGCTGAGCGCCCATGCACGACAATCCGAAAATCTAAGCAGCAACCCATAATTTCAGCGTCACAAAAACCAATTGTTCCCACTCTTATACTCGGTTCATTATGCAGTGCCACGGCTGCGTCTACGCCATCAAAAACCCCAGCCTCGAGCATTCGCTCTGCCCCAGATTTCTTGTCTGGGTCTGCGCCGCAACTTTCCTCGGCGGGTTGGAACACAAAACGCACCGTGCCATTAAATTGGCTGTTGGCTAAAATTCTGGCTGCACCAATCAGCATGGTTGTATGGGCATCATGCCCGCAAGCGTGCATTTTTCCTGTGTGAAGACTCGAGAATACTAAGCCAGTTTGTTCAAGTAATGGCAAGGCATCCATGTCGGCTCGTAAGGCAATGGTTTTACCTGTCCCACGCACCAAATCGGCAATCACACCCGTGACGGCAATCCCCGTTTGTGGGCTTAAACCCAAGCCCTCGAGTTCTCGAGTCACCACACTGGCGGTGCGGTGTTCTTGGTAACAAAGCTCTGGGTGTTGGTGTAAATCTTGGTAAATGGTGCTTAGGGAATTCATGCCTCCAGTCTACAATGCTCGCGCCTATTCCCCCGCTCGTGCTATCGTTTGGCATGGTTAATATAGACTTATCCGATAAAATCGCTTTAATTGCTGGTGTGCAGAACGAATACAGCCTTGGCTGGGCGGCTGCCAAGAAATTATTGGCGGCTGGTTGCAAGTGCGTTTTTTCTTTCCAAGGCGAACGCAACATCCCCGCGCTCGAGAAATTAACCGCGCCATACGGCGAACAGGTTTTAATGCTCGAGGTTTGTGATGTGATGTATGACGAGCAAATAGATGCACTTTTTGAGAAAATCAAAGCCAAATTCGGGCGCATAGATTATTTAATGCACGCCATTGCCTTTACGCCCCGCGAAACCCAAGAAAACCCATTTGTGCAAACTTCGCGTGAAGGCTGGAAAATTGCTTTGGATGTTTCGGCGTACAGCTTACTTGCCCTTGCCCAACGCGCCGCGCCAATTATGCCAGCCGGCTCGAGTATTGTGGCATTAACCTATTATGCCTCCGAAAAAGTTGTTCCTAAATACAACGTCATGGGTGTTGCCAAAGCCGCAC
>JANNEE010000162.1:0-5323 GCA_031388325.1 Deinococcales bacterium | reverse complement strand
GTAGCGCTCTGGCATCTAAAGCCACAGGTTTTCCGATTGCGAAAATCGCGGCGCTGCTGGCGGCTGGGTATCATTTGGATGAATTACCGAACGACATTACCAAAGTCACACCAGCCAGTTTTGAACCAAGCATTGATTATGTGGTCACAAAAATTCCACGTTTTGCCTTTGAAAAATTCCCCGGAACGTCCGAGCGCCTAAACACCCAAATGCGTTCGGTGGGCGAAGTCATGGCAATTGGACGCACCTTCAAAGAATCGTTTATGAAGGCACTGCGCTCGCTCGAGTCGGATGTGCGAGGTGGTTTTGAAACCATGAACCTGGCGCAACTCGAGGGATTACTAGAAGCCAATCCAAAGCGTTTTTTGGCGATTCTCGAGTTGTTAGGTCGTGGCATGAGCGTGGCTGAACTGTACAAGAAAACCATGATAGACCCGTGGTTTTTGCATCAACTCCAAGAAATTATTGATGTCGAAAAAGAAATCCCGACTCTTGGCGCATTAGAAACTTGGAAGTACGAAACTTGGCGCGAAATCAAACGCCTTGGTATTTCCGATGCCCGAATTGGTGAATTATGCGGTAAATCCGAACTCGAGATTCGTGCCTTGCGTAAGGGCGCAAAGTGCCTGCCTGTCTATAAAACCGTGGATACTTGCGCTGCCGAATTTGAAGCCCACACGCCGTACCACTACTCGAGTTTTGAATGGGAAGACGAGGTTCGTGCCACCGCCAAGCAAAAAGTGATGATTTTAGGCAGTGGACCAAACCGCATTGGACAAGGTGTGGAATTTGATTACGCCACGGTTCATGCAGTCTGGGCATTGCGTGACCTTGGCTACGAAACAATTATGGTCAATTCCAACCCTGAAACAGTTTCTACCGATTATGACACTGCCGACAGGTTGTACTTTGAACCACTGACCTTTGAAGACGTGATGAACATTGTCGAACACGAAAAGCCGATTGGCGTAATTGTGCAACTCGGTGGGCAAACCCCGCTTAAACTTGCCAAGGCACTCGAAGCGGCTGGCGCTCCGATTATTGGCACATCGCCAACCTCGATTCATACCGCCGAAGACAGGCTCGAGTTTAATTTACTCTGCGATAAGCTCGGTATTCGTCAACCCAAAGGGGCAGTTGCTAGTAACCCCGGCGAAGCCCTAAAACTGGCACGGGAACTGGGTTTCCCCTTGATGGCACGCCCAAGTTATGTGCTTGGTGGTCGTGCCATGCGAACCGTCTACTCGCAAAGCGAACTCGAGACGTACCTGCGTGAAGTCTACGCGGCAGTCGAAGGCAACCCAAGTATTTTACTAGACACCTTCCTCGAGAATGCTTTAGAACTCGATGTAGACTGCCTCTGTGACGGTAAAACTGCCGTGATTGCTGGCGTGATGGAACACATCGAAGCGGCTGGGATTCATTCTGGTGATAGCGCTTGTATTTTACCACCTGTGCATTTAAGTGCCGAATTGCTCGAGGAAGTGCATACCAGCACCAAACGACTTGCGCTCGAAATTGGGGTGCTTGGTCTAATGAATGTGCAGTACGCCGTGCATAACAATTTATTGTATATTTTAGAAGCCAACCCTCGAGCCAGCCGCACCGTACCATTTGTTTCTAAAGCGATTGGGCATCCGCTTGCCAAATACGCCGCCCGAATTGCTGTTGGGCAAACACTCGAGACGATTGGATTTACGCAAAGTGTTGTGCCAAGCCATTACAGCGTCAAAGAAGTTCACCTGCCGTTCCTTAAATTTAAGGATGTGATTCCAGTCTTAGGACCCGAAATGAAAAGCACAGGCGAAAGCATGGGCATAGATGCAGACCCGTTTTTGGCGTATTACCGCGCTCAGTTGGGGGCAAATGTCAAATTACCACTCGAGGGCAAAGTGCTTTGGGTTGGAACGCAAAATGTGGCACTCGAGGAACGATTTATGGCACTTGGCTACAGTGTCCAGCATCTTGACTCGAGCAATGACAGCACCGCTATACCAGATTTACTGATTGACTTAACCGCCTCGAGATTATCGCGGCGTGCATTGGAACATGGAGCAGCGCTTTATACAACGCTAGAAGCTGCACAGTGGCTTGTTGGTGCGCTCGAGAAGGTGGGCGGGTCGAGTTTAGCTGTCTCGAGTGTCCAAGAGTGGTTGGCGTAAACCTAAAACTCGAGGTCATGCACAACACTTCTCGAGCTATCCAATTCTGTGATTTGGTCTCGAGCTTCTTATGCTAAACTCCTTGTGGTGAAACCATGATGAAAATTCAACCTGCAAATCATCAAAAACGTATTGAGCCTCAAGCAGAGCGCTTGCCTTTAACCGATAAGCAAGTTCTAAATGTGATTGAACGCCAACTCAAACGTCAACAAAAGACCCTTGATGCCCTCGCCAAGTTATAAGAAACGCTCATTAACCTACAGACATCGTGGTTACGATTATTTGACTGTGCCTACAATTGTACAAATTCATGATTCTATTTTGCTACGAAGCGGTGGTTTGTCTGGGATGCGTGAACTTGGGTTGCTCGAGAGTGCAGTGCAAAAACCCGTTGAAGGTTTTGCTGGACAAGAAACCTATGCTACTTTTTTTACGAAAATAGCTGCGATTGGTTACTCTATTGCTCAGAATCACGTTTTTTCGGATGCCAATAAACGCACATCGCTTCAAACCATGCTCGTAACCTTAGCAGTCAATCGAATTCAGTGTGAGCCGTCTGAACAAGCAGCAACTACGGTCATGGTGCTTGTGGCAACTGGCAACCTCGAGATTGCTGGTTTGCGTGTGGCGTTGATTCATTGGTGTGGTTTGAACCCTGGTGATGCGGCGCTTTAATTTTTAAGTAGCACAAAGAGCCGTTTTCGTCGTAGACTGTATAAAAAGGGGGCTTTTATGACTCAACCCGCGCAGGACTTAACCATCGTTGATATTCTCAAGTATTCCGTTGAACGCGAGGCTTCGGACATTATTCTCACGGCTGGTATGCCACCGCAGTACAAAATTCATGGTGAATGGGGTACAGGTGAATTCAGTAATCCACTGACTGCCCAAGAAACCCGTCGTTTGATGTATTCAATTTTGAACGAAAAGCAGCAGCGTACTTTCGAGGAAAAACGCGACCTTGACCTTTCGTTTGCGGCTCAAGGGATTGGTGGACGCTTTAGAGTCAATGTCTTTTTCCAGCGTGGTTCGGTCGGTGGGGTGATGCGTTTAATTCCCACCAAAACCCGTCCATTAGAAGAAATTGGTTTGCCCAAAGATATTCTGATTCAAGTCTCGAGTTTGCCGCGTGGTTTGGTGCTGGTGACTGGTCCAACCGGTTCTGGTAAAAGTACCACCTTGGCTTCGATGATTGATTGGATTAACACCAACAAGAAAAAGCATATTGTCACCATCGAAGACCCAGTAGAGTTTGCCCATTCGCACAAAAGCAGCATTGTTAATCAGCGTGAAATCGGTCCAGATACCCAAGATTTTGAAATGGCGTTGCGGGCAGTTTTGCGTCAAGCCCCCGATGTGATTCTGGTCGGGGAAATGCGTGACTTTGAAACGATTCGCAGTGCAGTAACGGCAGCCGAAACCGGACATTTGGTGATGGGGACACTGCACACCAACAGCGCCCCAGAAGCGATTGACCGTATTGTGGATGTCTTCCCCGAAGAGCAACAAGAACAGATTCGAGTCCAACTCGCCAATAATTTAAGTGCGATTATCACCCAACAGATGTTGCCAAAAATTTCTGGTGACGGGCGGGTTGTGGCGTATGAAATCATGATTGCCACCCCAGCCGTTCGAGCCTTGATTCGTGAAGGTAAATCCTACCAATTAACCAGTGTGATTCAAACTGGGGCTTCGCTCGGCATGATTACCATGGATGCTTGTTTAGCCGATATGTACAAAAAGAAAATGATTACTTACGAACTCGGCGAGTCTCGGTCTGTAGACCCCAAAGAATATACCCGTTTGGCAAAACTTGGTGAGGTTGCGCCCGGGCAGCCGCGTCCGCAAGGGGCTGCGCCAGCCCCACAACAACAACCGCCCTCGAGTGGTTTTGGACGACGCTAAAAAAAAGACTTGGTTTATTGGGGGCTTGCTTTTGGCAAGCCCTTTTTTCTTCATCTGACTCAAGGCTTGCTGTGGTTCAATTTAGTTATGTTAGGCATGATTCACGCCCCCGAAGCCCCAGTTTTTAAGGCATTGCTGTTGTTCTCGAGCCTGATTTTAATTGGCGCGGGTCTGGTGACACGCTACCTCGAGCCGCGTTTTGCTGGGCGTTTACAGTTGGTGATTCGCTATGCCGCCCCTTTTTTGATCCTAACCAGTTTGATAGAGATTGGTTTTACGGCTTGGCGGGCATTGCTTGAACTAAGTCCTTATTTGTATGGGGCGTATATGACCAGTAGCCGTCATGGGCAATGGGTGATGACTCGAGTTGCGGCGGTGCTACTGCTGTGGTGGTTGTCCAGCCGCCCTCGAGTCGAACTGCAACGTTTTCCGAAAGTTAAACTCGATTTTTGGTTGCACAGTGCGGCTTGTCTGGTGGTAGGTTTGAGTTTATCCATGACCACCCATGTTGGTGCAACTGGCGAGGTTCTGCCTGTGATTGGCGATGTACTGCATTTAACTGCCATGACGCTTTGGGTCAGCAGTCTGGCATGTTTAGCCTTGGGTAAATTTATGCCAAAAGCAGGGGTTGTGTTGGCGCAGCGTGTCTCGAGTATTGCCGCTTGGTCGGTCAGCTTACTGACTTTGACAGGGGTTTACCAAAGCCTGATTAAACTTTGGTTGCCAGCCCTGTTAATCGAAACCCAGTACGGCATCACATTAACCATTAAACTTCTGCTCTACGCGGTGGTGCTTGCTTTTGCGGCTATTAACCGTTTTTATTGGATGCCACTCGTCTCGAGCCGCCCGAATTTATTTGCGGGTTTTCAAACCGCCACTCGAGTTGAATTGGCTTTACTCTCCACGGTGTTGCTTGCGACGGCGACCTTAGGCAGTACCGCCCCGCCAGAACGGGATGTACAACTGGTTGCGCCCGTGAATTATAAAGAAACCATTGGCGTTTGGACGCTCGAGGCAACTGCCATTACCCCAGCCATTGGTGGGCTTCGTCTCGAGTTTCGGATTACTGGTAAGGACGGCTATAAGCTTGAGCCTGATGCTCGGGTAGACATGATCCTATCGATGCCCGCCGATGGCATGACGATTAAACAAAGTCCTACACGGCGTAAAGATGGTTCGTACTTGCTTGATACGCGGCTGGGGATGCCCGGTCAATGGAAAATCTTGATTAAAGTACCTGGTGCAAGTTGGCGTAT
>JANNEE010000127.1:0-3766 GCA_031388325.1 Deinococcales bacterium | reverse complement strand
CATAAAGTCTCGAGCCAACGCGGTAAAAAATGCTCTGTCACCAGCGCAGCACGTTCGGCGGCTTTGGGTAGAAAGTCGCCGTAGGTCAGTGCAGCTTCGTCGTTGGCACTGTCCGAAATGACCCGAATTAAAACCATCGGGACATTAAAATTATCTGCCACTTGCAATGCCGCCGCGCCTTCCATTTCGACTGCATCTGCCATAAAGGTTTGTTGTAGCCACAGGCTTTTTTGGCTATCGGCAAGAAAAGCATCTCCCGTTACGACCCGCCCAAGCCTCGAGTGATAACCAAGTTCTCGAGCCGCCTCGAGTGCAAGAGCAGTACCTTGGCTATCAGTGGCAATTGCGCCGCGTCCATCGTTGAGTGTGCCAAGCTGACCGCCGTTAATTGGGGTTAAATCCACATCCCATTGCAGCGCATCTTTAGCCACCAAAACACTGAGTTGGGCAAGGTCTGGCGATAATCCGCCAGCCACACCGACAAAAACAATTCCAGACGGGCGATACTCGAGAATCGCTTTGGTGGTGGCACTGGCTGCCGCCACTTTACCAACCCCCGTACCAATAACTGGTGTATCTGGGAGAACCCGCGTCAGGGCAGCCGTTTCTGAACCCATAGCGGCAAGAATAATAATTTTAGACATGGGACTCCTTGGGATTTACTGAGGGGTAAAGGCTGGTGGGGTGGCATTACCACCCGGCGGTAATGCCGCCAGAATATCCCATTTGTTGTCCGAACGCAGCCGCACATCATAGCCATTGCTGGCAAGTTCACCCTCGAGCAGATTCCAACCTGTTTGCATCGGCAAATTATAACGGTAATAGCCTTTTGCACCCGTGGCACTGTCTTGGGTTTCCACCAAACGGGCTTCGGAACTAACCAGCAGCACTTTATAACGAAAAAACGCCCTTAAGTTTGGGTCTGTGTTTGGGGTAAATAAGGTCGCCTCGAGTTGTGGTTCGCCACCATCAAGCAGCGCATTTTTATTTTGATCGTCGTACATTAAAAATTTTGTCTCCGCCCCTAAAATACTTTCAGGTAAACGAGCATCCCCATGCACCAACTGTACATCTTTTAATGAAACTGGTGGCACAGCAATGTCACTCGGTAACTCGAGACGGTATTGACCATTGGTGACAGCACTTTCTACCACACTTGTACCAGCCACAATTAAAGCCACCCGAAGATTATCCACGGCTTGCGGCGCAATTGCCTTGCCTTCAAGCACCCGAGCCTGTACCGAAAAACCCGTTGGAGTAACTTCAGAGACAGGTTTTGGACGACTAAACAAAAAAGCCGCAACAAGGGCTAAAACAATCACAACGGCTGGAATAAAACGATTCATCACTTGATTATTGGCAGATTAGAGATGAGATAAAAAAGCCAAGGTGTCACAGATTTGTGACACCTTGGCTAAAATTTAATAGCCTTGTGAGGCAAAAACCTCGAGTTGCACATTATCAATTCGTTCGACCCGTTTGGTTTCGATCACTTTACCCAGTTCGATAGCCACCAAGTTCCAACCAGCTTCAAGGGTTAAATCAAAACCACGATCCCCTTGTACCCGAAAACGCGACTCGGCATAAAGGATGATTAAGTTACCGCGCCCACGAGTTAGGGTGGTCTCGAGCAGTTTATCGCCAGCCCCAAATGAACCGTTTCTATCGGCATCGTTATAGCCACGCAGCATCGCCCTAACCGCCCGTGCTTGCCCAGTGATTTTGACATCTCCCAGTAAACCGGGCCAGTCCAGCGCATCACTCGAGAGGGCGCTTAGGCTACTGGCAATTGGTGCAGCATCAGGAATAGAAAGTGTAAAACTGGTGTTCGGCACGACCGAAATCAATTCTTTGCTTGGATTGCCGTTTCTATCCACCAAAAACGCCGCAATTCGCAAGTTCTGGATGGCAGCCGAGGTTTTAACTGAGCCACTCACCCCAAGCGGGGCAGCCAAAGCAAAAGAGATTAAAAATACGGTGATAACAGCGAGTAATTTTTTCATGGTGATACCCGTTTTCGCTTGCGGAATCCACGCTTGGCGATGTAGGGATGCTCCAACCATGACCTTAGCACGATTTTCGCGTTTGACATGAGAAACTAAGCACACAATAAAGACTCCGATACAGTCTCTATATCATCGTTGTCACAGGACAGACACAGGGGTCTGTCCCTACAGTCTTAGGGTAAAAAGTGCGTGAGGTAGGGGCGAACCCCCGTGTTCGCCCTGCATTTTCATTCACATATTCAACAAAAAATCTTAAAATCAAAACTTTCAGAAACTCTAAATTCTCGATGACACTGATGAGATAACGTTCAAGAAACTAAAGGTTGAATCGTCTCGAGAATCAACTTGACCGCTTTAATTTGGTATTTTAGGGGCAAAAAAGGCTCAGATTTTGATAAAGCCAAGGTTTCATCGCTGGGCAAATGTAAAAAACCACTGGGTAAATCTGGATATAACGCCCGAGCCAAGAAAAACACCTGATTGCACAAAAAAGCCCCTGCCGAAAAGGATAATTCTACGGGTATACGATTTAATTTTAGGGCTGCTTGAATGTTTGTCAGTGGCAAACTCGAGAACAGGGCATCAGGGGCATTCTCAAAAACTCGCCTACCCTGCTGTACCATCCCAGAATTATCTGGAATTCGGTACTCGAGCCAGTTCATCGCCACTTTCTCGAGTACCAAGCGGGTTTTACCTCGAGCTAAGCCAAGCATTAGCAATACATCGGGTTTGGTCTCCTCTATTGCCATTTCGAGCGCCGACTGAATTTGTGCGCCATCCACAGGCAGAATTCGCACCGCCACACTTGATGATTCTAATGCCTGTGCCACGGCTGCACTTGGATTATGGGTATCGCCACCAAAAGGCTCGAAGCCAGTAAGTAAAATCATGCTGTAGTATAAATTGAATCATGCCGCTTTTACCTTCGGACATTATTCCGAGTATCTCAACTCGTCAAGAACTTGTTAGGGTCGCTCAAGGACTCGAGCCAGCCGATTTGTGCATCCTGAATGCCAGAATCGTGGATGTCCACACCTTGACTATTTTTCGTGGGGCGGTTGCCATAAAGAACGGTTTTATTGCCTCGGTCGGGACTGCCTTAGCCGCCGCCCAGACGATAGACGCAAACGGTATGTACCTCACGCCCGGACTGATAGATGCCCATATTCACATTGAAAGTTCGCTTTTAACGCCGCGCCGTTTTGCCGAAACGGTTGTACCACGCGGCACAGTTGGCGTGGTTTGCGAACCCCATGAAATCACCAATGTGATTGGCATTGCCGGTATTCAAGCCATGCTCCAAGCTGGAATACAAACCCCGCTATCGGTCTGGGCAAGTGTGCCTTCTTGTGTTCCCGCCAGTGCCTTTGAAGCCAGTGGTGCAACGATTGGCGCAAGCGAAGTTAAAATTGCCCTCGAGTTGGCTGGGGTACTAGGGCTTGCCGAGATGATGAATTACCCCGGAATCCTGAATCTCGAGCCGAAGGTCTGGGAAATTTTAGAAGCCGCCCAAGGTCAGCGCCTTGATGGTCATGCCCCCGGAGTGAGCGGTGCAGCATGGCAAGCCTATGTGTCAGCCGGACTCGAGTCCGACCATGAAACAGTAAACCAAGCCGAAGCCTTTGAACGCCTGCGTTCTGGTACTTGGTTGATGGTACGTGATGGCAGTGCGGCTCGCAATCTCGAGGCGTTAGCCCCATTAATTTCACGCTTAAGACCTACTCGAGCAATGCTGATTACCGATGATGCCGATGCTGCCG
>JANNEE010000098.1:0-2399 GCA_031388325.1 Deinococcales bacterium | reverse complement strand
GCTGGTTGTTCTTGGCTCGAGGGTTGCTCTTGGTTTGGTCAACTATACTGATAAAGTAGGCTCGAGGCTTAGACAGAATCAGGCGATTTGGATTCTCGAGACCGTAACTCGTTCAAGGTGTGCGGTCTTGAGTAACTAAATAGTACCATGCGTTTTATACTATTCCAAACGTTTAAGTCCAAGATGTATTATACTCCTGAACGTATGAGACTAAATATGCGATTAGGAGAATATCTTCAAGCTCACAACCTCACAGCCTATAAGCTCGAGAAGGCTGTGAGTGGCGTTGTAAGCCGTAACACTGTCTATAAATGGGCAAGGGAATCGGAAGCACCTGACCACATTCACACGGCACAGTTTGTGGCAATCATGCAAGCCCTAACCCGTCTCACTGGGCAGCCAGTCACACCTAACGACTTGCTCGAGGTGATGGAAGAACCTATCCAACCTGACAACGAAGACGCATGGTTAGAAGCCAGTGCGACCGACCTTAAAGCCATGCTCGAGGACGTAGAAAAAAACGAGAAACCACATGACATAAGTAATTGGCAAGCTAAATTTGCACAGGTAGCCCAGTGAGCGCCCGAACTTATGAACGCGGCGCTGTGGTCATGGCAGACCTCGAGCCGATTATTGGCAGCGAACAAGGAGGTATGCGTCCTGTTGTGGTTATCTCGAGCTTGGCAGCCATTACCAAAAGCAAAGCCAGACCGCTTTATGTGATTGTTTCTTTGACCCGTAGCAAAACCTTATTGGGTGTGCTTGCCCCAAGAATCAAGGCTCGAGAAGGTGGTATTCCAGAGGACAGCACAGCGCTTTGTATGCACATTCGGAGTCTTGACCCGAAGCGCTTGGGTAAACAAGTTTGTATTCTTGAGCCATTTGAATTAAACCCTATTCTCGAGGGTGTAAAAGCCATGCTTCAGATAAGCGTGTGAACCAAAAAAAGAATAATCCCGTTCATGACGAGGTTATTTAATCATTTGTTACTGTAACGGATTCCAACCAGTCAAAATTTTCTCCAGCGTGTATTCTTTGGCTTGGTCTGAATTCAGTTGCCGACGAGCGGGGTTAGTTTGCGCTCCTAAACCAATGTTATTCAATTCAAAAAATCGAGCATCCTGCGGTTGAAAGGTGATACGACTACCATCTTTGGCTGTACCAGTCATGCTATCCCAACCATTTTGACTGATGTGGTCATCCATCCAGCAGTCAATAAAGACACTACTACCAATCGCGTTCGGGTCTGCATACCGACCATCTGCCAAGGTGACTGTAGGATGCCAAGGTCTGCCGAGTGGGGTCGAATTGGCGGCAACGCCAGCTTCTTTTTTGAGGCGGCTGTTGATAAAAACCAAACCATATTTGTTGCCAATTTGTGTACTTGGCGCGGTCACATAACCCGTTGGGGTTTGTCCTGCTCGAGCGCGAGTGATAATATCTGAATTCTCAAACACAGCTTGTCCTGCACCAAAAATAAAATCAACATGACCTGCAATAATGCTATCGCTAAAGTAACTGCGTCCTGCATTGGTGTACAAGGTATCTTGATAACCTAGGATTGTTACCTTGCTAAAAACAGCTTTATCTGAACCGGTCGCCAATAATACGGATACTGCTTGCGGGCTGCTAATTTTACTTGAATCAGTGGCAGCTTTAGCAAGGTTTGTCGGGTAATCAAAGGCATTTTCGATGGTGATGTTGTGGGCTTGAAATTCGGGGGCTTTAATCGTCAGTGTAGCACTACCGCTTGTTCCCCAGTCTTTTCCCGTTGGGTCTTTTTTACTGTTTGCTGCATCAAAACTCAGAATTGTGGCATCTTGAGACTCACCAAGCAACTGAACAAAGGGTTTATCAATGGTCAATTTTTCATGATAAAAACCATTTTTTAAGAAAATCCGATGCGCTTCTGTGTTATTTTTGGGTACAGCTTCCAGCGCTGCCTGCAAGGTCGTGTAAGTTCTGTACGCACCGAGTAGGTCGCCATTTTGACCCCTAAAATTTTTATTGACCACCGCATGAATCACTGGTTTATAGTTCATCGTCAGTTTACCTGCCCCTGCTTTCCCGATTACCGAAATCTTTGTTTGAGCGGTTGACTCGAGTGTGTACGGGTAGGTATTAATAGGTTTCCAAACACTTTGGGTATTTTCAATGGCTGGGCGTTTGGCAGCCGTTGCTAAGGTATTGGCAATGTCAAACAAATTTATCGCTTGGTTATTAAGGGTGCTACCTGAATCAAAGAAATAGGTTTTCTTGTCGCCTGCTCGGTTAAAAACAGCAACGATTTGCTCGGGTTTGACATTACCCGTAATTTCAAAGTTGTTATTTTCGCTGTAAATCTGGGCGAACTGACCAATACCAATGCCGTACAAGAACGGCGAGGCAACTCCCGCTAC
>JANNEE010000093.1:0-10090 GCA_031388325.1 Deinococcales bacterium | reverse complement strand
GTTAGACGATGTTATGAAGATTTTGAACAACTCGCACAAATCATAGCCAGTAAATCTGGAATTGCTTTTTCTTAAATATGTTAGGTTTCTAATCATGCCAACCACGGACGACCATGCAGCAGGCTCGAGAAACGCTGCATTATGCTACTCATACCCTGACCTCGAGTTGCCGCAGACTGTTTTCTTGCCATGTTAAACTGACTTGCTGTCCGCGCTGCAACGGTGTTTCACCACTTTGCAACGCTGCGAATCGGGTACTGCCCACCTGAACCTCGAGCCGAGTTTGTGCGCCGAGAAAATGAATGTCTATCAGTTCACCTTGCAGTTTAGAATCAGATTGTAACGGCAAAACTTGGATATTCTCTGGACGAAGCGCAAACAATCCATGTTGCCCAATCAAAGCCCCATCCAAGACATTGGCACTACCAACGAACCTTGCCACAAACTCAGTTTTGGGCGCGTCGTATAAGACTTTAGGGGCATCCAATTGCTCGATTTTGCCATGATTAAAAACCGCCACGCGGTCAGACATGCTCAGGGCTTCGCCTTGGTCGTGGGTCACATAAATAAAGGTAATCCCAAGCTCGCGCTGTAGTGCCTTAAGTTCAATCTGCATTTCCTCGCGCAGTTTCAAATCCAATGCCCCAAGCGGCTCGTCTAAGAGTAAAATCCTTGGGCGGTTGACCAAAGCCCGTGCCAATGCCACACGCTGGCGTTGACCACCACTCAGTTGGGCGGGTCGTCTCGAGCCAAAGCCGCCTAGTTTGACCGATTCAAGCATCTCCAAAGCCCGTTTTGTGCGCTCAATTTTGTTTACGCCACGCACCATCAAGGCATAAGCAACATTCTCAAGAACCGTCATATGAGGAAACAAGGCATAATCTTGAAAAACCGTGTTCAGTTCACGCAAAAAGGGCGGCAAACGACTGGCATCCGTGCCGAACAAGCGAATGCTGCCACTCGAGGGACGCTCAAAGCCACCAATCAGTCGTAAACAGGTGGTTTTGCCACTGCCGCTTGGACCGAGCAAACTAAAGAACTCGCCTTCCTTTATCTCGAGACTGACGTTATCTACTGCTTTGACTGTTTTACTAGGTATGCCAAAAGTACAACTGACTGACTCGAGAAGTACGGCATTGGGAGAAATGGATTGAGTCATATAATGGCTTTCTGGAGCTTTGAGCTTATAAATAGAAAATAAAGTTTGCAAATGTTCTGTCACAGGGCGACCACTTCTTGACCATAAACACGCACCTTCGGGCATGGTCGCAAGATTCGCCCCTACTTAATGAGTCGTGCCTTATTGTAGGGGCGGGTTTTATGCCCGCCCTGATTCGCATGAGCCATTAGCTTTGAGGTTTTTGCCCTCAGCCCACTGCTATTTTATTTCCCACCCATGATTGCCACGTAATCCGAGACCCAACGGTTGTAGGGAACACATGTACCTTGGCTCTTACAGGTGGCGGTTGGGGTTTTCCAGAATTTTATTTTGGTAAAGTCATTGAATCCATTGGTTTTACAACCATCTTTACCGAGTAATTTACTCGAGGTGCAAGCGGCTGGAACGGCTGGCACACTGCCAAACCATGCCGAAATATCGCCCTGTACAACTGGGTTAAGGCTGTGTTCCATCCACATATAGGCACAATTTGGATGCTTGGATTTTGCACCAAGCATGGTGGTGTCTGCCCAACCAGTTGCGCCTTCTTGGGGGATGGTGCTGGCGATGTTCTGTTTGTTGGCTTTCATGGTGTTGACTTGGAATGGCCATGCACCACTGGCGACCACGCCTTCTTTGGTGAAATCTTGAATTTGCACATTGACATCGTGCCAATAGCGTTGAATTAGAGGGCGCTGACCACGCAGCAACTCGAGAACTTTGGCATATTGGGCTTCGTTTAGCTCGTAAGGGTCTTTGATACCAAGACTGGCATCGTTTTTCATTAAGTACAAGGCAGCATCGGCAATATAAATCGGTCCGTCGTAAGCCTGAACCCGTCCTTTATTGCTTTTGCCATCTGGTAGGGTCATTTCTTCAAAAGTGACTCTCCAAGAGGCTGGAGGAACAGCAAATACCGTGGTGTCGTACATTAGGACGTTTGGTCCCCATTGGTATGGTGTGCCGTAATTTTTACCGTCCACCACATGCCACGGGGCGTTACGAAGGCGCTGGTCTACTTTGCCGTAACTCGGAATTAGTTTAATGTTGACGGGTTGCACGGTTTTGCCTGCCACCATTCTTAAGCTGGCATCGCCCGAAGCTGTTACAAGGTCATAGACACCCTGGTTCATCAGCGTCACCATTTCATCCGAAGTCCCTGCGGCTTTAACATTGACTTTGCAACCAGTCTTTTTTTCAAAACTTGTCACCCAATCAAAGGCTTTATCGGTTGCACCACGTTCGATATAACCGGGCCAAGCCACAATATCGACACGCCCTTCGCCCTTGCCGAGCTTGGTCATACCACTTTGGGCAAGTGCCGAGATGCCAATAATACCAAAACTGACTGCCAATACCGCTCCTGCAACTTTTAACATGATTTCTCCTGTCGCAAAACATGGGTTCTGATGCCGTAAAACTTAGGGCAAGATGAATTTATTTTGCGATGCTCGAGAGTCTACTCTTGCAACAACAAATTTCTCAAGTGGCAGTATTGTTTAATCCCAAATGCTGCTGCACTAGTTTTGCCACGCCAAACTCGAGGTCAATTACCGCTAAGCAGACTTCAAGCATTGCACTTGACCTTGAAATGCTTCTTAAATTCCCGTCGGTCACACTCCGAGCATCGAGTACCTCGCTGGGGTTGTACTTCCAGAGGGTCTCGAGCAAGGTTGGAAAAGCTGTGACACTGTGCTGCTCGAGTAAACCATACTCGCCCAATATAAGCGCTGCGTTTGTGCCGAGAATGAGGTGCTTAACCCGTTTTTTTTGCAACTTAAAATAATCTCTACTGATGCTGTCCTTAAATAATTTTTCGATTCCAGCCCCACCCGGAACAATCAGCACATCGGGTTCAGGGGCAGCGCTCATGGCATAACTTGGGGTCATGACCAAACCACTTGCACCAAGCACACTGGCTCGGGTGCGGTGAATCGTGAAAATCTCGAGCAGGGAATCGGTAAACCGCCCAGCAATCTTAAAGGCAGTCATGGCACTCGAGACTTCAAAGTCCAGCACATCATGGTAAATCAGCACGGCGATATTCATAAGCCCATTCTAATTGCCAATCAGCCAAGTGAGCGAAGTTATTTGGGCATCGTTTAAGTTGGTCAATCCTTGCAGGGTTTGAATGTTTGGGAAATTAAAGACATCAAGTCGGTAAAAAGCATTGTTGCTGATACCCCAAAAACTGCTGTCGGAGGTAAAAATACCATCTTGGGTATTAAAATTGCGGTTGATTTTATTGGCACTAGCGGCTACAACTCGGCGCAATAAAATATCTGGGCGTTCCCTTGCAAAAATACTTAAGTTACCCGTTCCAGCCTCTCGATTCCAAAAAATAGCTTGGGTCGCGCCTATCGCATCCGAGGTTTCAACTGTTTCGCGTAACTCTGCCCCAAATTCTATTTTGTTGTCCTTAAAAGCAATTGGAATAACCCTGCCATTTGTTCCACCAATTCCAGCCAGTAAACCCAAATTTGTAAACGCCAAGGCTAAATTTGTATTTGGGTTATTAAAAACTGGAAAGGCATCCGAAAACTGCAAACTTGTGGTCTTGGTGTCTTCCACCAAACTCGAGAACGCCAACCGAGCCAGACGGTACAAAGCGCCATTGTCGGCATATAAAATATAAATCTCGGTGTCAGAAGCCAGCACTCGAATCTGACCATTGACTCGAGCCGCAAAGTCAAGATTGAGCCAACCTTTGCGTGTGCCATCACGGTTTAAGACCACCAACCGCGCATTTTCTCGAGGCGAAGCACAATCGCTTTTTGGCTCTTTGGGGTCATCAAGCACCAACAAAAAAGTTTCCGAAGGCGAATTGTTGATGGCTGTATGGCTGCTCGAGAGCGCCAATTGGGTCGGACAAAAATCTGTCCAGCCCGTCGGTAACGGCACAGCCACCGACGGAAAAGTCCACAGTACCGTACTGATTTGGCTATTGTACGCCTGAACCTGACCTGCTTTAGGCAAAGAAACAAACAGCGCTCGAGTGTCCAGTGTACCCACTCGAAGACTTCGCTCGAGGTCAAATGGAACACTTGGGGTTGCCACAAAATTACAATTCCCAGTTGGATTTACTGTCTCAGTTTTACGCGAATCTATTCGCAATATACCGCCAGCTACACTTAAAGGATTAGAACAGTTTGCCAAAACCCCAGACAGGCTAGGCAGGTTGGCAATGCCAAAGACCAATTGATAATCTTTTTCTGGTTCAGTTGAACCTGTACAAGCCACTAAGCACATAAGCGGCATTAAAAACCGTACTTTCATGGGCTAATCCTATCTGGTTGTTATGAGCTAAAACCAAGAAGCGCAAGCTAAATGCTTGCGCTTCTTTAGGCAATAAGTTGCCACCTAGACTCGAGTTAATCGTTCATTTCAATGGTTAGTCGTATACTGTTCCCACTGCGCTCTAAACGAAACTCCAATTCCCTGCCGTCACGGCGAAACTCGAGCCGAACACTGTCATTGCGAATACGTGAATTCTTCAGTTGCCAACCACGGGCAATCAGTTGGTTCTGATGATAATTAGCAACATCAGCATACGAACCACGGATGATGACGTAAGCACTAAATTTGTCATCTTTGTTCTCGATAACTCGAGTAACTCGTGTGCCGAACATCAGGCTCATGTCGAAACGCACCAATGGGTCGTTGCTGACCACTGGGACTGGAGGGGCAGTCACAGTCGAACGAACTTTAACTTGGTAGGTTGTGATGGCTGTGACCCAATCTTGAGGTGGCAAGGGCGTGACCACGAGTGCCAAAGGACGGGCTAATCCGCTTACGCCTTGAACGTTGGCGTTGGCTGTGGCAAACGGTTGTCCGCTCTTAAAAGTGACAATTTCAGATAAGTTTAACTGGCGTTTACTAGCAACTGCCAGAACTTGTTCTTGTCCGCCATTGCCTTCGATGGTCAGGGTCCAATTTGCCCCAGCAGGTGGAAACTGACGGGTTTCTCCGCCACGCATAAATTCTGAGCCGCCTGATAAGCGATTTGGCAAAATTAAGCTTACAGCACCTGTGGCATCAATACTAAATAAGTACACATAGGCATCTTGGTTGACACTGACACTGATTTTAACGTTTTCGCCAACATAATAAAGCGGATTTGCTCCAGAACGGTCAACATAAACTCGTGCTTGCAGTGTGGTTTGGACTGGATTAACAATAATGCCTTGTGGGGTTGCGACTGGATTGCTCTGGGCAAAAGCCGCAGCAGAAAAGGTGAGGCTCGAGGCGATAACGGCGGTTAGCAATGCAATTTTTTTCATATTGGTTTCCTTTTGCCCATTTGAATTTGCTTCAGGGCGGTACTTTCATAACTTACTGTTAAAAACTCGAGAAACCATGAAGCCTAGATTTCCGAGTCTTAATAAATAAAGCTGCGGTTAAGAAAAGGTTGG
This sequence comes from Deinococcales bacterium, assembly GCA_031388325.1. Taxonomy (GTDB): domain Bacteria; phylum Deinococcota; class Deinococci; order Deinococcales; family JAAFIG01; genus JAAFIG01. Next base: position 4,519 of record JANNEE010000093.1, on the reverse strand, counting down.
TTTTGTGGCTCGAGATGAGAAAAGGGTGAAGGTATAGAAGGATGGAGAAGATTTTTTCTCGTAAAGTAAGTCTATGTGGACTGAAATAGAAACCGACGATGAGCTTTCTTACCGTGCAATTTTAGAGGATTACATTGTTTTTTTGCGGCTCGAGCCGTCGGATTTGTCGCGTCGTAAACAAAAAAAGCAACGCAGTATCGGGAATTGGTACATACATTTTTTAATCCCAGATGATGAACGCAGCAAAGCATACTTAGCAGGCGAAGGCTTTAGTCACGGCACAAGTTTAGCGCAAGCGCAAGTTTTGGCACTCGAAAAAGCCCAAGAATTGCGTGGGGCGCTCGAGAAAAAGCAAAAAAGAAAAGCGTGACCGAATCGGTCACGCTTTCTCGAGATTTAATGCTTATGGGAGCATGAACCAATTGCTTATGGGAGCATGAACCATCCCAAATTTGCCAGCGCATTCCAACCATTATCGGTGTAATTTGTGCCATTAAAGCCCCAAATGGCTTCACTCGAGCCTGTTGTTGACGTTGGTGTGGTGTTCAAAACACTGATGTAATGATTAGGTTGTCCTGATTGACGAGCCACAAGTTTCAAATTCGCTGCAATTGTAGGTGGAAGGTTAATCGCAACGTACTCCATTCCAGCACTGGCAACTTCGACACTACCTGAGGTGTTAGTCACGGGGAATGGGTTATTATGACTGGCGTGAACTGGACTTGGAAGTGCAAAAGTTGTTTCTCCGCTACAATGCCATCATTTTTCCCTACAGTTTGGCGAATTGGATTTACCCAAGAATGCATAACCACCTTCGCCAAGCCCAAGGTTTGGTCGTCCAGCATTGACTTTGGCTTCTGGCATTCCAGTGCCACCTTCCCAAGTGTTTAAGTTGCCAGACTTGCTGTCAATTGCAAGTAAATCGTAATCCATCAGAGTGGCAGTGCTGTTGGGGTTCAGGCTCGAGAGTGGTAATAAGGTGACGCGCATTCCTTTTAACTCGAGACCTGTTTTGTAGGCAGTAGCGGCGCTGTTATCTGCGCCGTGAATCAGTCCAACGCGGTTCTTACAGTGTCCTTTTGGAATGTTAATCTCGAGATTAGTGGCAAAGCGGTTGTTGGTTTCATTGGATTCGACAATGTGATTACCAAAGTCAACTCGAGCAAAGTAAGTTCGTAAGCCCTCGGTATCATTGGGTGTGGTAATTGGATAAAAAATTGGAATGTTTAGGGTGATGCTTTCGTTAGGTGCAAGCGCAGGTACGGAAACGCCATTGCCTCGGTAGCCAGAACCTAGGGCTTCATCTCTAAAGTCTACAACTTGGGCAATGCCAATGTTTGGTACAGCTGAGCTAGTACCCGCACCGATGTTCTTGACAGTAACGTTGCCGTTTACAAAGGTGTTGAAAGGGCGACAAACATTGCCAAGACTGATACTGGCGCGTTCAATCACCAAATCAGGTTTGGGGGTTGGTACAACCACAATCACTTCGGCTGGTTGTTGCACGCTTGCGGCACTGGTAATAAAGCCTTCGTCGCCTGTTTGGGTTTTATCTATCGCACAACCATCTACGTTCTTGGGTTGTACCCCAGCCGATGTGCAAGCAGCTTGAGCCGCAGCAAAGGCAGTTGGGTCGGCGGGTGGTGTGGCACTTGGGAAACTCGAGTTGTCAAAACCACCAAAGCTATCTGTACCATCATAAACAAATAGCGAATCGGATAAGGTTGGGATTTTCCAAGAATTAGCATACTGGCTGATTAAAGCAAGGGTGGTCAAGGGAACAAAAGCAGTGCCATCGCGTTTGATAAATTCGTTGCTTAAGTTGCCATCGAAGTTGCCAAGTAAACCCTTCATGGTATTGCTTCGAGTTAGCACTGGGAATACCCGAACATTAATATACGATCCGTTCATTTCAACCGTGATGTAATCGCCATCTGGGTAACTGAATCTGTAGGTCGAACCAACCAACGAGACCCTGTATCCTGCGCCAAGGTCAAGACCGCTACTTGGAACGGCTGTGCGAACACCTGTATTACCGACCCGCAATGGGCTTTGTCCAACAGGTGGGTTCAAGTACAGACCGACTTTTTGACCATTCATTTGAGTCGCAATGGCAGTGTTGACACTAACGTAACTGCTGCCGCCCCAAGGTTGATGCCGAGCTTGGACACGAAGGCGGCTGTCGCTCGAGAAGCCAAGGTCGTACTCGCCGACACTCTGGAATTCATAACCCATTTGATCAAAAGTAATTAAGTGCGGGTCGCCCCAAGAAACACCAGGATTGGCGGCAACGGCTGGTGGTGTGGTGGTCGTGCTGATGTCCCGACCTGCTTCATCGCCATTGCGAATTGCCATTTTTGAACCAGTCTCAAAAGCACCAATAAAGGTTTCTGTGCCGTCGTTATAAGCATAGACCCGAATTTTTACAGATTTATCGGAGGGCAAAGAATTGGCGGGAATATCAAAGGTACGCGCCGCTCCAGCCAAATCTCCAGAGCGCCAAGCCAAGCCACTACTGCCCTCGAGCCAAGTGGCGACCACCACAAAACGGTCTGGGTTACTGACACTTGTCCAAGCCACAGGTAAAACCGCACTACTCGAAGTGTTCAGACCAGCACTTGGTGCAGTCATGACTGGTTGGGCTGGCAGAGTGTCGCGGGAGTAAACCAAGCAATTGATATCGGCGGTTAGGATTTCGAGATTGCTACCGACTGCCACACTGCTGGGTAAGTTCCCTTGGAAAATACTGCCTGTAAATGGAATGTTTGTGCCGTTGACCCGAACTGTTGCCCCACCCAAGGCGGCAGAGGCTCGAGTCAAACTAACATTTTGGCTTTGCATACCCATGTCTGTGCCTTTAACCAAATAGCGGCTACAAACGACTGGGCGAGCCGATGATTCTGGGCTGGGTGTGCCTTCTGTTACGCTACCAATCGCCCGAACCGTGAACCTTGAGAGATTTGCCAGACTGACATTGCTAACCAAAAATTGTAAACGCCGAAGCGAACCAGCCGCTTGCACCGTGACTCGAGAAGCCGCAGCAACAGGCTCAGCATTGACTTTTTTGCCGTCTTGATAAATGTTGTACCCCGTAACCCTAGCATCATCTACAGCATCCCAAATGACGGTTACATTTTTGTCGTCGGGAACGGTCAGAATATTTTGTGGGGCAGCAATTGGAACAACTGGGGTGGTCGGATTACAACTCGCCAGTAATCCAGTCAAAATAACCACGCTTGAACCGAGAATCAGATTTGTTTTGTTCATAAAATCCTCCTATGAGCGATCTATTCGCTGATGGGTATAATTTAGCCTTACCCCTCTGAAAGTCCCCTGAAACAAACAAAGCTGTGAAAGACAATAAAAAACCACTCGAGTAAATTCTCGAGTGGTTAGCAAAAAAGCACTTAAGGAGCGCCAATCGCATTGGCTGCATTCAGCAACCCAGCCCCGCATTTCTCGAGCGGCAGACACTCGAGGTTGGTTCGGCTTGCGCCAGCAATGATTTTATTTTTAATCTCGAGCGGTGTGGCACTTGGGTTGATGGCTTTAAGCATTGCCGCCACCCCACTGACCCAAGGCGCGGCAAACGAAGTCCCTGCAAAAGTGCGGTAGCCAAAACCATCTGCACCACTCGAGTCAAACGAGGCACTTTGGGTTTCGCCCGGAGCAACCAGACTGACCCATGCGCCTGAGACACTAAAACTCGAGGCTTTGTACTTGCCGCTAGAGTCGTAACGCACACTGCCCACCGCAATAATCGGTAACTCGAGGCTGTAGGCAGCCGGATAATTTGGGGCTGCACCACGATTTCCCGCCGAGGCAACCAGTACGATATTGGCATCAGTCACGGCTTTTATAACTTGTTTAATGATACTCGAGGGTTGTTGTGTACCAAGTGAAAAGTTAATCACATCTGGTTGCTGGCTAATCGCGTAACAAAGTCCTTTTATGACCTCAATGCCTTTACATTGGAGCGCTTCATTGCAGACTTTGACGGGGAGAATTTTAGCGCCATCTGCGCCATTTGGACCACTTTGGTTGTTATTTCTGGCGGGCAGCACCCCGACTTGCCAGAATTGCGTAAAGTTCGTGCCGCTTTCCGAATCCCGAGCGGCGATAATTGCTGCAATTGCTGTTCCATGCCCGACTCGAGTGCCGCTTGCATTCTTGGCATTGTCGGCGGTGTCAGACTCGATTGGGGTGGCAAGGTTGACACGTTCATCAGTGAAATTACGTCCAGCCAACAAATTTGTATCGAGCAGATTAAATAAATTCCTGAAATCGTAATGTTCAGAAACCCCAGTGTCCAGCACCGCAACTCGAGGGGAACGGTTTTGCATACTTGGCAGGAGGGTTTTCCAGTGGGTGTAAGCGCGGTCTAACTCGAGGGCAGTGAATTCGTTTTTATGTTCTATGGTCGGTCCAGAATCAGAATATGCGCCACCAGTCTCAATCAAATGCGGATTTGCTTCTAAAACTTCTGGAATATCGCTGGCGGTGTCCACGGCTCGAGAAG
>JANNEE010000088.1:0-3040 GCA_031388325.1 Deinococcales bacterium | reverse complement strand
CAGCACCGCAGCGATTAAAGCAAAAGCAATGCCTTTTGCCCAGACTCGAGCCGTAGGATTTTTAGCGGTTACATCCTCGATCACATAACGAATTCCGTTGCCACCGTGGAGTAAGCCAAGTCCAAGTAGGGCAAATAAGTAGAATTTATTCCACCAATTGGCATAACTCGAGGCAACTGTTTCGTAATCCCAGCCAGCTTCATCAACCGAGATATGGTTTTTGAACAAATGAAACAAGGTCAGTAGGACTAGGGCTGTTCCAGATAAGCGCATAAACACCCACCAGACCAGTTCGGGGTTCGATTTGGCTTGGGCTTTTGCGTCCTTAAATCGTCTTGCTTTAATTGCCATAATCATTGCCCCCAAATGGTGGTGTACGTAAAGATTTCCGGAAATAAACGCGGCAAGTTTGCATAGAGTGTTAGTAGCATAAACAATCCTGCCATCACCAAAGCGCCGTACCAGAGTTGACGCTGGTACTTTACGCCCCAATCGGTAAAGTCCATTAACACAATCCGCAAGCCATTAAACGCATGGTATGCCACTGCTCCTGCTACAGCAATCAGCCCAAGGCGAAATGGCATCAGTTCATAAATCTTGTGAACCACGCCGTACACCTCTTCGCCAAGCATGGTTGAACCGATTGAAACGGTGTGCATAATCAGATACAACAAAATAGCAATGCCAGACAAGCGATGCAGAAAAAATGCCCATTGTCCTTCTCGACCTTTGTACATAAAGCCTCCTAAGCCAGCTCTAAAAATTATTTAACTAGGTTAAATATATCATAACCTTTACTTCTCGAACAGTCTGCCACACCCAATTGCCACAAGACAAAGAAAAATTACGCTTTTCCTCATCTTGGCTTGTAACATTCTTGGCTTTTGAAGTTTAGAATAGGAGCGATGAAAACATCCTATGCTTGGTTACTCGGTTTGGCAGTCGCAACAGTCGCAGTCTCTGGGGTTTTGGCGCAAACCGCCAAACCATTTGTTCCGGCAGGTTTTAAGCTCGAGCCAGATTTGAGTAAAACCCGAATCACCACCTTTAAGTCCTCGAAATATGTCCTCGCCGACAACACCGATTACCGCGCTGTCATCGAAACCGATAAGGGCAGAATTGTGGTGGATTTATTCGAGGATGACACTCCCGTGACAGTCAATAACTTTGTCTTTTTAGCCCGCAATAAATTTTTTGATGGCATTGTCTTCCACCGCATTATTCCAGATTTTATGGCACAGACTGGCGACCCACTAGGGCTTGGCACAGGCGGACCTGGCTACCAATTTGGCGATGAATTCCGTAGCAAACTGACCTTTGATAAGAAAAACTTGTTGGCAATGGCAAATTCTGGACCTGCCACCAATGGCAGCCAATTCTTTATTACCTTTGTACCAACGCCGCACTTAAACGGCAAGCACACGATTTTTGGGCGTTTACTCGAGGGCGAAAAAGCCTTAAATGCCCTAAACAAAGGCGAGCCACCCGCCGTGCCTTCTAAAATGACCAAAGTTTATATTGTCAGTAAGAAAAAATAAGGCAGCCCAAATAAATAAAAAACACCCGTCTCAAGACGGGTGTTTTTATGGTTACTTAGCGAGCGGCAAAAAGTGGTAGGACTTTAACGGCTTCGTTGATGATGTTTAATAATGGCGTTGGAAAAACACCCAGCAACACCACCGCTCCAAGTGCTATCGCAAGCGTCGTCGTGGCAGTTGGATTCAGTTCAAAGGTTCTCGAGTCTTTGGGTTCACTAAAAATTGCACTGATGATTACCCTAAAGTAATAGTAGTAACTTGGCACAACGTTCAGGGCTGCAATCACCGCAAGCGCCACCATCCCGACATCCACGGCGCTCTTAAAAAGCAGCAATTTACCTAAAAAACCAGCCAAGACTGGCACACCAGCTAAGCCCATAAAGAAACCAGCCAACATCACGGCAGCAAATGAATTGCGTTTAACTAAGCCCGCAATGTCTTCGATATTTTCGCCAACCCCAGAATCTCGTAAGGTGGCAATAATCATAAATGCGCCGATGTTGGTGACGGCATACCCCACGACATACAAAATCACGGCGCTTGTACCGTCTAAACTGCCAACTGCCACACCAATCACCACATAACCCAGTTGGGCAATACTCGAGAATCCAAGCAGACGTTTAAGGTTGGTTTGTTGTAATGCCATTAAGTTACCGATGGTCATGGACAAAATAGCGAGGACAGCAATGGCGTTCTTCCAAGCACTCGAGAGTTCTGGCACTGGGAAAGCTGTGGTCAGTAAGCTCGAGAGGGCAATCACCACGGCTGCTTTAGGTCCAACACTAAGAATGGCAGCCACCATCGTCGGAGCGCCTTGGTAGGCATCTGGAGTCCAAGAGTGAAACGGTGCAAGCGCGAGTTTGAAGCCAAAGCCAACCAGCAGCATGGCGATACCGGGGTAAATCAGGGCTGGAATACCAACCGTCTGACCAACCAGACCCGCCAAAGTATTGCCAATGTCGGCATAACTGAGTGAGCCACTGACAAAAACCACACTGGCATAGACAAGGCTCATGCCAAAAATCAGAAAGCCACTGGCAACCGCACCGAGCAAGAAGTATTTACTGGCAGCCTCGTTGCTAAAGCGGTCATCGCGGTAATAGCCAACCAGAATATAAGTGGCATAACTCGAGAGTTCAATACCAAGCAGCAACACCAGCAAATGATTAGTGCTGACCATAATTGCCCCACCAAAAACAACAAAGGCAATAAAACCGAAGAATTCACCGACCCCAGCCTTATACTTTTCTGGGTTTGCCATGACACCACCGACCGTTAAAGCCCCGATACCACACATGATGATTGTGCCAAGCGTCGCCAGTCCACCAGATTTAATCACGCCGTAATGTACGGTTGTGTCATTCCAAGCCATCGCTGCTAACAACGCCGTAATGCCGTACACCGCTAAGCTGATGCCACCAAAAATCTGTCCAGCGTGTTTATCTTCTGCGCCCTTAAAGGTTGCAGCAATAAACATCGCCATTGCCGAAATCATCAAGAAC
>JANNEE010000086.1:0-5480 GCA_031388325.1 Deinococcales bacterium | reverse complement strand
AGCTCGAGCAGATGTGGATGCCAAGGGCAACATGGTGTAATTTCATGCCGAATTATACGTCAAAATGGTCTCGGATGCGGTCATCTATAATTTGCATCAAGTCATTGGGGACAAAACCGAGTTGTTTGAGTAACCTCACCGTATGGACGGCTCGAGTCATTTCAACTTGGGCGCGACTATCAAAATCTAGTCCTGTACGCTGATTTGGCAATATCACATCGGTACGAAAAATACGTTCTAAGTTACTCGAGAGCGGCATAACTTGAACCAATATAGCTTGTGCATTGACGTGGTTGTTACTGACCAGGATGGCTGGATGAATCTGGGCGGCTTCGCCTTTACGTCCGTCGGGCATAAAATTCACAAGGTAAATGTCACCTCGGCGTAGTAATTTCATGGGTCACTCGTTTCAAGACCATCGCTTAAATCCAAACCAATCAGGGTTTCAGGGTGTAATCGTTGATACTCGGCTTGTTCGGCATAACCACGTTCCATATCCAAACTTTTTAGGGTTTGAATCGCCAGTGCAACCACAGCGCTGCGTGACTCGAGACCGTGCCATACTTGGTAATCGTCTAAGAACCGAGCCAAACGTGGTGGGATGGTGACATTAACTCGAGTTGCTGTTTCTTTTTCTAATACACTTTTCATGCCATGATTTTAGCACACTTAAATTCAGTGTCACTCGAGTAACCCCGCAGTAAGTATAAGATAATACCCTTATGACCTCGAGTGACCAGTACCAATTTGTGCGTGAGCTTGGGGCTGGGGCGATGGGTAGGGTTTCGTTGGTGCGCCATCAGGTTTCTGGGCAGTTCTTTGCCTTAAAACGCATGAACGACCATGTGGCGGCTTCTGGTGGGGCGAGAATGCGTCAGGAATTTCGTTCCCTAGCCCAGATTAACCATAAAAATGTGGTGCGGGTTTTTGAATTTGGTGAAGAGAACCAAAAACCTTTTTTAGTCATGGAATACGTCCAAGGACAAGATATGTCCGAATGGATTGGCACAAATCCAGATTTTATGACCATCAGTCATGTCTTTGCGGCGATTAGCGACGGTTTAAGCGCAGTTCATGCCCAAGGCTTAATTCACCGTGACCTAAAACCCGAGAACATCCGAATTACCACCGACGGACAAGTGAAAATCATGGATTTTGGACTGGTTAAAGTCCTAGAAGGTTCGGTCGCTATCACCAAAGTTGGGGCAATGGTTGGTACAGCCTTGTACATGAGTCCAGAGCAATGCAAGGGTCATCAACTCGATTACCGCGCCGATTTATACGCCCTTGGCGTGGTCTTGTACTGGGCATTGACCAAGCTGCATCCTTTTCGTGGCGATAGCATTGTTGAAGTGGTTTTGCAGCACGTCCAAAAAATGCCAATCCCACCGCGAACCCATAACCCACATATCCCCGAAAGTCTCGAGAAAATTTGTTTAGCATTGCTTGCCAAAAAACCAGCCGACCGCCCAAGCAGTGCCGAAGCAGTCCAAAAATTATTAACCCGTGCCTTAAGAACAGCAAGCAGCCAAACCATCGAAACAACCGTGCGAACGGCTCGAGCCGACGCGCTTTTAATTGCGCCACTGATTGGACGAGACATCGAACTCGAGGCGCTGCTGGTGCTGCTCGAGAACAATTCCAAAGGTTTATATGCCTTGACTGGCGATGTTGGCATTGGTAAAACCCGTTTGCAAAGCGCTCTTTCTGAACGCGCCCAAAGTGAATCAATGCGTTTTGGCGTAGCCGAAGCTGTCGCTAACGACCCAACCCCATTTGGATTGGTCAAGCGCTTAATCGAAAATCTCGAGAAACACTATCAATTTGTTTTTGAAGAACTCAGTGCAGCATCCAGAACCGAACTGTCGCGAATCGCCCCGCAATTTGGCAAACCAGTCCCCACCGACCCAAGCATCCCAATTGAAATTGCTCGATTGCGCCTGCTTGAAGCCTTCGCAGAATTTATCCAGCGCATCTCGAGCCTAACAATTATTGCCTTAGAAAACCTTCATTGGGCAGATGAAAGCACCTTGGCGCTGCTTGCCCATGCCTTACGAACCGTTCCAGAGGCAAGAGTAATCATTACTTTTCGGCTCGAGGATTTGCCACCCGGTCAGAACCTGCCTAAAGGTATTCCAAAACCGATTAAAACCATCCACCTAGAACCGCTCGAGCAACCCTCGATGCAGGCATTACTTAAAGCCTTGCTGGGCGGGGAAATCGAAGCCGCCTTAGAAGAAGAACTGGTCAGACACGCCGATGGCAACCCGTGGGTTTTAGAAGAACGGCTTAAAGCCATGCTCGAGAACGGGGCAATCGAACACCGAGGCGATTATTTTCAATGGAACAAAAGTTTACCTCCCGTACCGAACAGCTTATCGGATTTACTCAATCACCGCTTAGAAGCCTTAGAAGCCAATACTTTAGAATTTGCTCGAGCCGCCAGTATTCTTGGTCGGCACTACGACTTTGAAGATGTTCGCGCTATTCTCGACTGGACAGACGACCAAGCCTTAGAATCCTTGGAAGCCTTGACTCGAGCCAGATTAGTGGCAGAAAATGCAGGTACACACGGCGAAAACTTTAGATTTACCCACCCGATGTACCACGAACTGCTACGCCAAGGGATTATTCGCCTAAAACGCAAGCGCCTTCATGCTAAAGCTGCCCAGCAACGAACGGGCAAAGCCGAAAGTATCGAACTAGCCGAACACTGGCATGGCGCAGAAAATTATAGCAATGCACTCGAGTATGCGATGCAAGCCGGAATAAGCGCCCAGAATGCCTTTGCCTACCCACAAGCTCAACATGCCTACCGACTGGCATTAGAAGCCACCCACAACTTAGAACTCGAAAGCAGCATCAGTCTCGAGCAGCGCCAAGCAGCCCTAAAAGCCAAACATGCACTGGGCGAAGTCTTAAGTTACGCCGGTGCAACTGCCGAAGCACTGAGGTTATGGCGCGAAGTGCTAGAAGAAGCAAAACGAGTCCAAAACAGCCAAGAAATCAGTGCGCTGGCTAAAGTTGATTTGGTACGGTTAATGCGCTTTGCCGATGACCATAAAAATGCCCTCGAGTTAATAGGCGAACCAGAAGAAGGAGCGCCTTTATATGGTTTATTGTGCGTTGAATTATCGAATTTATGGCGCAAAGATGATTTGCCCAAAGCTCGAGCTTATGCACTCGCTGCTGTAAAAAGCGCAAAACTCGAGAATAAAAGATTGGATTTGGTGAGGGCAGTTTTATCGTTAAGCACCTGTGTGAAGCAACCAGAACGAAAAATCGCCTTGGCGAGAATTGCGGTGAAATTAGCTGAATACGAGCAAAATAATCATTTCCTATCTGTTGCATGGAATGACCTTGGTTCGGCGTTGTATCGTCAAGATTATCGAGAAGAAGCGTTTAAGGCTTGGCAAAAAGCCACACAATATGCACAAATCACAGGCAATATTCGCATTGTAGTTACCGCAGACATCAATAGGTCACTCATGCTTACTCAAGATTCTTATTTTTCTGAAGCAAAAGAAATGTTGGAAATTGCTCGAGAATTAGCAAACCAACTGGAACTACAATCATTAGAAAATAGTGCGATTTCAAATATTGCACTCTGTAAATACGCATTGAACCACCTAAACGCTGCTCGTGTAGATTTTGCACAAATACGAAATCATAACCTTGAAAAACAAGCTCGTTCTTGGGAAGCTCGAATCACTCTCGAGCTAGGTGATGGTTTTGTAATGCAAATACCAGAATTTGAAGAACACGAGTTTGGCTTTGGAATTTATCAACTTGTTAAAGTGCTACAAGCCCTATCTTTTGGCGATTATCAAGGTGTTTGGCAAAACACCACTGAACCAAACCATGAATCCGACTGGCACTGGGCATTGGCTCGAGTTCATGCGGGTTGGCGTTTGGGTTTACGTGACGAAAATGCAATTAATCAAATTTTAGAGGGTCGAGCAGCAGACCCAACACTTAGTAAACCCTTAGCTCGAGAATTTGCGGTTTTTGTAGAATTGGTATTGCAATCTTGGACACCAGAAATTCGTGAGCAACTCGCAGCACAAGCCAAAAAATACATTTCAAGTCCGATTGGTTTACTGGCTCGAGACGTGCTGCTTGAACTCGAAACCCATTAAGATTTTTCACCAATGATTGAGTGTATTCTATACATTCCAAACAGTATAAATTTATTATTGCTAAGAAAAAACGGGCATTAGTGGTAGCATTAAGTATGAAGCGGTTTTATCAATTTAGTCTTTTTTTACTCACCCTTTTAATTGCTGGGTGTCGTCCAGATGTAGTGCGTCCTTTTAATCAGCAAACGGCAACCCAAGTCCAGAAATTTGGCGATGACATGACTGCCAGTTCAGTACAGTTTTTGAAAGGTTTTCCGGTAGATGCAAACAATGCACCCATTTACCTCCAAAGCCTTTTGCCCATCCCACCCATCCCTAGCGCTGGCGTGTCCTCGAGCCTGTACCCTCAAGACAGTGGCACAGATTGCGGGCTTCCTAGCAACGACCCAATGCGTTTAGATGCCGATAGCGATGGTATTCAAGCCAATTACAATTACACTTTTAACTGCTCGAGTGCTTCATATCGGGGTTTTCCTGCGCTGCTCACGGGTAATATAAAAATTGTTGACCGTGACGATAACGACCCAACCAGTGGTTATGATGTGACCATCACTGCCCTAAAACTCGAGTACACCAATAGCGAGGGTAAAGCCGAATCGTTGGTCTCGAGTCAGGTTACAAAGTTGCTAAAATTGGCTTCTGGCGAATATTCGGTCAATCAAGATTTTTCGTTTGCCAGTACCGTAAATGGTCTGATCACTGGTTACACCCGTAAAGGTATTTTAACCTATGCGCCACTTGGCACGGCAGACCGTTTTGCCAGAGGAGTGCTGAATGGCACAACCGATTTTTCGTTTACTCAGAACAGTGAGACCCGCAATTACAAGTTAATAACCCAGAATTTGCGAGTTGACCAAACTGCTTGTGGTCGGGATTTAGCGGTCAATGCCGGTGTGTTGCGTTTTGAGTACGCGACAGGCGACACGCTAACTTGGACGTTGCAGGATACCAATAATGACGGCAATGCCTGTGGTGAGGGTATTTGGGCGTTTAATGCGGTTAACTTGCCTCCTTCTGGTGCGTTGTCTGCCCCTTTGCAATTTGGCAATGGCTCAGATAACTTGGCGGCGGGTGTGGCTACCGATGCTTCTGGCAATACCTATTTTGTGTTTACCAGTTATAACGGATTCGAGGAAACAACAGGTTCTAATAGTTTAGATGTGGTGCTGGTTAAATTAAATGCGACAGGTGTCAAGCAATGGACTCGAGTTTTGGGTACACCGTTTGAGGATGTTGCGGCGGGCGTGGCAGTTGGTACGAATGGCGATGTGTACGTGGCGGGGACTACGGCTGGGTCGTTTCCTGATTTTGCAAATGGTGCGGATAAAGACGGGTTTGTGG
>JANNEE010000073.1:0-3513 GCA_031388325.1 Deinococcales bacterium | reverse complement strand
CATAAATCAGATGATTCGACGGATTTAAGATGATGCTTTGCAGTGGTTCAATCATTTTTAAGAAATCATGATGCTGTTTAACATTACGCGCCAAGCGCAAGACGACTGGAAAGGATTGCTGCAAAGCAAACCAATGTTGTTGACGAACCAGTTTTTTGCATTGCATGTAGTATTCATTCCATTGATTGGTCGGACTGATTCGCATAAAAAGTATTGTAGCGCCAAAAGCTGATGCTCTTGGCGCTACCGCTTTAATTAACCGCCTGTTCCACCACCGGGGTCGTCACCAGCAATTAAAACTGGGGTTGTGACACTGGCGTTAGGTGCAGCAACCACGGCTAAAAGAACAACTGCCAATAGAACTTGTACAACACGCTTGAACATAAAACTCCTCTCGAGGGCTTAAAACCGCTCGAAGGTGAGTTTCGTTGGCTAGTGCGTCAAATCGTGTCGTGATAAAAATATGACCAATAAGGACAATAACTTGGTCGTGAGGATTCGCTCAATCCTCTCTCGCTTTCTTCAAAGACTGGCACATCCCCAAGCAGTGGCTCGAGTCCTGCATACCGTCTTGCCAATGCTCGAGCCAGTTGTAACAGTAGTGTAATTGTTACAATAAATGTAATAACAATGAAATACAAAACAGCCACAGCCACAGCCTTTAGACGGGCTTTAACCGACCTTTGTCTATAACTGTAAGCATTTTTATGATATGCTTACAGTTATGAATCAAGCACCTCACCTCGAGCAATTGCTCGAGCAGAACCACGGGTTAATTAAGCGCCAAGCACTTAATCAAGCTGGTATTCAGCCACGCACCATAACCCAATGGCTCGAGACTGGACGACTCGAGCGGCTGCACCGTGGGGTTTACCGTGCCACAGATTCGTTTATTCAGCATTCAGATTTACTCGAGGCGTGGTTGGTTGCGCCATACAGTGTGATTTGTTTGATTTCAGCTTTACAATTCCATGAGTTAGGTACAGCTTTGGCTGGACGGGTGTACTTAGCGGTGAATCGGACGCATCGCGCTCCTAAGCTCGAGTTTCCACCGCTTGAAGTGCATCATTTTCCAACTGCTATTTTTAAGGCTGGGATTGAACAGCATTTAATTGGTGGGCGGCTCGTACCGATTTATAGCCCTGAAAAAACCATTGCTGATTTACTGCGGTATGAACGGTTTACTGGGCGAGATGTCTTCTTAGAAGCCTTACAGTATTACTTAAAGCGTAAGTCTCGAGATATAAGTAAGTTGCTCGAGATGGCACGGGTTTGTAAAGTAGAAAGTAAAATGCAGATTTATGTTGAAGCCCTCGTGAACAACAGCTTGGATTACTAAAATGACTGAACATAAAACTCTTAAAAATAAAGCCCAATCGGTACTTGACCGTTTGCGTAACCTTGCCAGACTCGAGCAACGCGAATTCCAAGCGATACTTCTTTTATATGCCCAAGAACGCTTCTTAGCTCGGATGGCAAGCAGTCCATATAAACAGCACTTTTCACTTAAAGGCGGGATGTTCTTGTACAGCCGTTACCGACAAAGCGCCCGTCCGACCCAAGACATGGACTTTGCAGGACGAAACACCAGCAACCAAATCGAGGATATTCTCGAGCAGATGCGTGAAATTCTGAGCTTAGACTTAGATGATGGAGTGGTCTTTGACACAAGCAATCTAAGCGGCTCGAGGATTGCTGAGGAAAGCAAATACGCTGGGGTACGCATCAAAACCGAGGCGCGAATTGTCCAAGCCAAATTACCAATCACTTTAGATGTTGGTTTTGGTGATGTGATTAGCCCTGCACCAGTGCTACAAAGCTATCCGAACTTATTGGACAACGCACCTTTTGAGCTTTTCACGATTACCCTCGAGACCCTGATTGCCGAGAAATTCCAAGCCATGATTATGCTTGGGGAACGCAATACCCGAATCAAAGATTTTTACGACCTGTACCGCATTGCCAGTACCGAAACCCTAAATCCAGAACGCCTTCGCACAGCCCTTGAACGCACTTTTAAGCAACGAGAAACAAGTTTAGAAGCAGCGCGGGCTTTTTTAGTCCAAGGTTATGTGGACAGCACCAACCGACAACAGCTTTGGGAAGGGTATTTACGGCGTTCTAAACTCGATGCACCCAAAGATTTTAATGAGGTTATGCAGGGTATTCGTGCCATGATAAACAAGGTACTTTAAGTTATTTACAATTAGCGCCATAAGCCGCTATTTCTTGACTTCCTCAAAGACTGGTACGTCCCCAAGCAAAGGCTCGAGACCCGCATACCTGCGCTGCCAATGCTCGAGTCGTGCGTGTTCTGATTGGCTGGGCATGACGGCTAGATTCTCGGGTGAGTTATCGAGCCTGTTGCCGTTTTTGTGATGCACCACTTCTCGAGGCTCGAGGGTTCGCCCCAGTTTAGCTTCGGCGGCTAAGCGATGAGCATAACGAGGTTTCTGACCGCGTTCTGGGCTGTGGACTCGAGTTCGTTTATAGCGCATGATTTACACCGTTGTGGAATGAATGAACTGATGGTTTGGAACGGCACTTTTCAGGGATTGAATAGCATGGGGGCTTAATTGCTGCATCCTTAAATAATCTTTGATATTTGGGTCTGTTTTAATGTAACACTTGAGTTCTTCTTGTACTTCGCTAGGCAATTGAGCGCGAAACTCAAAACCCCAGTCAGTAAGCAAGAGTTCGCTGTAATGGAATACCTGAAACGCCCATTCTGAATCAAACCAGTACATCATACAAGACGCACCCAAAGGCGATTTAGTGGCTTTTTTAGAAACCAAGTAAATCAAAGTTGGCTTTTGGTTTAACTGATTTGATTCGTAAAATGCACCCACTTGAGCTTGAAGCATGGTCTTATTCTACTTGGTTTTGAACAGCTTGAATTACTGCCATAAGCCGCGCTTGGCTTCCCTCGCGTCGCGGCTGGCAGCTAAGATTTTATCGGCGTATTTAACATTTGGCGGGATGGTGAGCGGGTCGGCATAACCTGCTCGAGCAATTTCTACACTCGAGTTTTTACCGTTTAGAATTAGGTAGGCAAGGTTTCGCCCGTAACGGTCTATACGCTGCACATCCCATTCGATGGTGATGGTTTTATTCTCGAGCAATGTCTTTGTGTACGCACTGGCGCGTTTACCTTCGGCAACAATAAGCTCGAGGTCACGCCCTGTTCGGGCGGCAATGTCTTTTGCTCGAGCATTGCGTTTGGATTCTGGGGTATCAATACCAATCAGCCTAAAACTCTTTGTGAAACCCTCGAGATACACCGTGTCACCATCTACGATTCGGGTGACTTTAGCGGTTTGGACTTTTTGTGCTGTGGCTTGGGTAACAACTTGGTAAATGGCTGCACCAGCAAGAAGGGGAACAGCGAAAACGATTGGCATTTGAAAACGATTATTCATGATTGACCTCTGCGTGAAATGCCTTTACGACGCTCGAGGGGTCAGAATAACACCTCGAGCGGTTCAAGTGGCTTATTGGGCTTTGAGGGACTCG
>JANNEE010000056.1:0-12356 GCA_031388325.1 Deinococcales bacterium | reverse complement strand
CGTTAAAACCCAGCGTGGAGCAATGATAGAACCTCCACAAAATGCTGCACCAGTGTTGTTCTTAAAGACCAGTGCCACTTGAAACGGATACACGCTGGCATTGGCAACCACTGTACCATTGATAATCTGAGGGCGCAGTTGCTTTGCTTGTGGTTGCACTTGGCTCGAGGTCAGGGTCACGCTTTGAGCGGCGTTGTATCCAAGCCGCATTTTGATTCCGAGTTTGACATTGCCTTGCGGAACATCGGTCAAGGTATACGAGCCTGTTGCCGTGGTCAGCACACTTTTTTCACCCACATCCAAAGCGTTATTGCCATTGGTGTCAACATAGACCGTCCAATCCTTTAAGCCAAGTTCACCTGCTTCTCGAGCGCTGTTTTTGTTCAGGTCATCGAAGACAATCCCGCTCAGGCTGGCGGTGGTGATGGGTGGCGGAGTCGGTGGGGTTGGGGTTGTACAACCAATCAAAGTAAGCAGTGCTGCGAGACCAGAAAATGGGGCTTTAAGAACATATTTTTTCATATCATTTCTCCTATACTCTCATCTACACAGATCATTGTTGATCACCATAAAAATAGCATCTGTTACAATAAAACCAAGCTATTTTAACCATTTTGCGACATCTCGAGTCTACCAAATTGCGATGACCTCGAGATACCACCACCTCTGTGTCCTGAATCCTGAACCGAGGCTTGTACAACTCGAGCCGCAGCCATTTGCACTTCAAGCCGAGGGTCTTCTAAGAGTGGCGCAACCAGCAATTTGGCTTTTTCGCCAAAAGTGGCAAGTTGTTCGGCTGCCACGCTACGAATTCGCCAGTCTTGGTCTTGAAGAAATTCGAGTAAGCTGCTGCTGTCCTCGAGTTTTAGTTGTTGAATTGCCGCAATTCTGACCGTTCTGGATTGGGCTTCTAAGGCTCGGGTGCGATTATTACCGCCAACCCCAGCCCGAATTGCGGCGGCTTGGATTTCTGGGTCTGGGTCGAGTAGATATTGCTCGAGTTGTGGTTGAAATTGAGCCGTGATTTCTGGATAGGCAGCGGCTCGGATGGCTTCTAAGCGGGTGTTTTCTTGGTGCATGGCTTTGAGAATTAAATCTGGCAGTTGCTTGGCATTGGTTTTGGCAGCTAAATTCAGTATCCAAACTTGGTTTTCTTGACTCAGGTGCGTCCAGATTGGACTGAGTTGTTCAACTGCTTCTAGGGCGTACTGCTCGAGGTAATCGCGGGCTTGTTGGGCAAAAACAGCCTGTAATTCGGCTAACCACAGGGCTTTATGTTGCGCCAAACTAGGAACTTCGTGTTCGCTATCACTTAACAGCGCCAAGCGCAAACGCACCGCCGCAGAATCATCGGCAGAACCAAGCCAAATGTTAGCAATGGATTCAGCACGGTTGGTATCTTTACCCAAGAGCGCTGCCTCGAGATGCGCCATTGATTTTGCCTCGCCGTCTTGGATTAAGCGAATGGCTGCACTGATGCGTTCGACGGTTTCATCCGAGAAAAACCAGATCCGCTCGAGTGTGGCGGTAATTCGCGGGTCTTTGGGCATGGCACAAATCGCGTTCAGCAAAAAAGCACGACTCTCGAGAACAAAGACCTGTTCAAGTTCTTGGCATAAAAAACCAATTAAGTCTTGGTTGCCGTCCGTTCCTAACCCAAGCGCGGCGCTTGGGTTTTGGGCAATGGCTTCTAAAACACTTAAACGGGTTAGCATATCGCTTGAGTTAATCGCGTTAAACAAGTCTTGGGCGGTGTTGAGGTGCAAATCTTCGGTCTTGACTTCGGCAGCCGCCTCGAGTTGAGCTTCCAGGTTATTCATGAGCCAGCCACTCCAAAAACCACAGTACGACGGGTGGGTCTGGTCGCACTTGGTCCACAACCACAACCCGAGCCTTGCATTGCAAAGGCTTTGTTGACTGCGCCAATCGTGTTCTCGAGCGGATTAAAAGCATCTACGTTCTGCCCAAGGTTTGTGCCAGTCAGTGCAGAAATAAAATCCACAATGCTCCACAGCCATTTGTTGCCAAAGTACCCAAACTTAGAATGGGAAATCGCAAGTTCAATCCCAACTTGGACTTCGACTCGGCTGGTTTGTTTGATTTTCAAACTCAGTTTGTTGTCTGGGTTGCCTGCTTGGTCGCCGCCGGCGTTGCGGTCTCCGATGGTGTTGCTGCCAGACCAACGCAAATTGTTGTACGACTGCTTACCAATCACAATTTCGTTCGGTACAACCGTGATTGGAAATCCAACTTGCAACACAGGACCAGCAATGATTGTGCCGCCAACAATCCTAAAAATATCGTTAATGGCTCGAGTAAACGGAATCAGATCAATGACATTGAGTGTCCCTTCGACACCGGGGGTTAAATCAATTGTGCCTTTACTCTTCCATTCACCGTTTTTTGTTTGGAACAAGTCAAAATCTATTGTTCCGACAGTCGAGGTTTTTGGTTTGTCCGAACCTTTGCCAGTAGAACCCGAAGTTCCTGCTCGGCTAATCAAGTAATCCAAAAAGACTTTTAAGACGTTAATTCTAAATTCGCCATCTCCTGTAAAGCGTGGAATGATTGGCGGATTGATGTTATAACTCCAAGTAATCGCAAACTCGAGTCCAACTTGAATTCCGCCTGCAAAACCATCTTGCGTACCATCGCCGTATTTACCAGCCCAGTTGAGCAGCACAGGTGGATTATTGTCGTAATTGCCGCCCACTTCGGTATTCATTGCCCAAGCAGGACCGCAAATACCAAAGAAGTAACTCCAACGCACATTGACTTTGACATCCAGAAAAAAACTTTCGTAGTTAATATTGATCAGTTCGCGTTGCACATTAGAACCTTGGACACTGGCTCGAGCCGTACCAAGGGCTGGGATGATCGCAAAGCCTTGGCAAATATCAAGCGAAGGCGAAGTCTCGAGGGTGGTGAGGGCAAGATCTGGCATGATTATCTCCTTTCTAAAGTGGAATTCCAATAACCACCGATTGGCTTTTATCTTGGTGTTCAACCACAAAGACCAGTCGTCCAGTATCGTCGGTGTGCATCGCTGTGTAACCAATGCCAATAAAATCTCCGACAGGGCTGTTGTGGTTGGCAAGGCGGTCTTTGTTGCGTAAAATGGTACGGTTTTGCCGTCCGTTGCTGACCACTAATTCAATGCCTGCGCCCGTGCTAACCAAGAAAAAACTGATCCCGTCGGTTGCCAAATGCGGTGTGGCAATGGCTTTGACGATTTGCCCTGTGGGGCTGCGATCCCCTGTTTTTAACAGCACTTGATTATTCAAAACCAAAGCATGGTCGGCATTGTTAATCACCACATGGGCAACTTGATTATTTGCACCACAACGCGGTGCAAAATAGGTCAGACCACTAACTCGAGCATTGCTGGTGCGTAAACCACTGCTGATTGAACTGGTTTCGACTCGCAAATTGTTGGGCGTTCCAGTGCGAGCGCTGGCTGTGCCAATGGTGTTGAGGTTGCCACGCAGTACAGCCGTTTGCGATGCCCCTTGGACAAAGGCTGCACTCATTTCGGTGGCTGGGGTGAGCGTGGTTTGCATCACCAGTTGTCCGTTGTCGTGCAAGCAAATTAAGCCAAATTGTGAAATCAGCGCAGCGCTGCTGTTGGCAGCCAAAGGTGTGCCACTCGAGACGACTAAACTGGCTTCTGTGCCGTTGTTACCAGACAATTGAAAAACCCCTTGGCGCACTTCCTTAAAGCCTTGTTTGGTGGTGTGGTAATAATTTGCCACAAAGACCAAATTTTTGCTGTGCAGACTGAGATCACCAAACATTCCTGCAAATTCGTGTCCGTCGTTGTTGGTCAGGTGTTCGTGCAGCACTCGAGTTAAACCGTTGGCGGTGCTTTTGTAAATGGCTTGCATGCGGATTGGGGTTGTACCACCATCAAAATTGCCTTGGTCGTCGGTGGTTTGGCGTTTGGTTTCGGTGTCAACCATCACCACCACGGCTAATTCACCTTGGGAATTGATGTCATGGGCTGTAATTTCGACGACTTTGCGACCATCAAGAATTTCTTCGGTGCGAAGAATCCGTGTTTCTTTGGTCACTCGAGGGGTAGCCCCAGAAAACTCGAGTTGCAGGGTGTACAGACCAATTTGTTTTTGCTGGTTGACTGCGCCGTAAACCACCCGCCCGTTATTGTCTATGGCAGCATCTAAGCGCAGATTCGCGATTTGGTTGCCGTCCGGCAGGGCATGAGCGCTATTTTTAAGCACAAAGAATTGGTAGCCGTTAGGCAGCACACCATCTGTGCCAATTGGCGGCGTGAGATTGTTGTTGGTTGTTCCACAAGCACTTAAGAACGCACCTGAGAAGGTTAAACCTGTAGCTTTAAGAAAATTGCGGCGATCTATATTCATCCTAACCTCCTCTAATTTGTTCCCCAAGCCGTACCGTCTGGCACAGTGGTTGCGACCTTAAAAGTGCTGACCCGTTCGCCCGAAGGTTGTTCTTCTTCGCGTTCAATCAGTAAATTCCAACCCGCTAGTAATGCCACGTTGTATTTCAGGGTGCGGTTGACTTGACCAGAACAGGTTTGTGTACCATTTACGGTGGTGGCTGTCTCGAGATACCACCAACTGATTTTCTCAAGCGCTCCGTCAGAATCTTCGTGGGTGATTTCAACTGGGGTTCTAAAGGTGCTTTGATTCCAAACTTCGATTTGTAAAGTACCGTATTTGCTGGCTGGGCTAACTGTGATTGTGCCAGAGCAAGCGGCTCGAGTCAGACTGAGTGGACTTAAAAGACTCGAGGAGACAGGGCTGGGCAGTGGTGTACTGACTTCGCCATTTGCACCCAATGTAAGCTGAGCAATTTGCTGATTGGCAACTTTTAAGCGCAAACTGTTCTGGGCAAAAGCACTGCCAACCGAACCACTCAAGGCACTCGAGGTGCTACCCGTATCGGGAATGCCTGGTTCTTTATCGGCTTCAAAGTACCACTGCGAGCCTGTCGGTAACGCGCCTGAAGTATGCAGCACCACTTCGTTATTATTTTTTAGCACCACTTGGTCAATCATCAAATTCCAACCTTGGATAAAATTGATGTTGTATTCATGGATTTCGTCTTGTCCGTCGCCACTTGGGCAGTTTTCCGAACCCGTTACTTGGACCGCACTGGCGGCGTAGACCCAACTGACCACAAAGCCGCGTCCGCCAACGGTAATAATGCCAATGGGTGTACCACTCCGAGTTGGCTCGAGAACAGCCATTGCACCTGTTGGAGTAGCCGGAGTCACAACTGCACTCGCTCCACACCCTTGGGTCAGGTCAAGCGGCTCGAGTAATGTGTTATCGAGCGTGGCTGGCAAGCTAAAGTCCAATTCACCAGTGGCGCTTAGAGTTGAAGCTCCAAGGCTTTTGCCTTTATTTGACTCGAGTTTCAAACCGGCAGCCGTGGTGTCCGTCCAACCACCCAATTTGCCACGCATCCGCGTTGGGCTGCTGCCTGCGTCCAAACCACCAAACGGACCTGGGGCAATACCCACACCTGTATCTTCGAGTTGCACAAACCATTTTTGCCCTGTGGGGATGGTAATGAGGTTACTAAAGGTGCTGATTTGCAGAACGTTATCCTCGAGTTGCTGCACCAAATTCCAACCAGCCACTAAATTTAGATTGTACTGGGTCGAGAAAACCTCATCGCCGCTACCGCAACCTAGGACTCCCGAAATCGTGACTGCACTCGAAGCGTACCACCAACCAACTCTGGTCGAGTACGAACCCAAGAATGCCTTACCGACAATGTTATTGCCTCGGTACAAAACGGTGTTCAGTTTGCCAATTAAAACACTGGGGTTATTGGCTATGACTGTTCCAGTACAACCCGCTTGGTTGAGGCTCGAGATTGCCCCAAGTAAAGCCGAATTGACTGTGGCTGGAATCGCCACGTTAAAACTGCCTGTTGCGCTTGTGGTTGCGACTGGTGTTGTACCAATCACCACGGCAGAAGCCGCACCTGGTTTCTCGAGTTGCAACCCAAGACCATAGCCAGCCATACCAAGCGTACCTTTGACTTGACTCAAGCTGCTGCCGTCGTCATTGCCTTGGGCAGATTGTGCATCAAATGGTGTAACCACTTTCCAAGTGGTTGGGGTGTTATTAGCCGCAATGTTAAAACTGGTCTCGTCAGCATCGGTCAGCACCAAATTCCAACCTGTTTTTAAGTTCAGGTTATAGACCGTGCCATTGCTGATTTGTGGTCGGATACCCACAGATTTAGGGGCTGGGCAATTTAATGTGCCGCTCAGGGTGGTGTCGGCACTGACATAGACCCAACGCACTACCTTGTCGGAATTACCAGCTTGTAACTCACCAATCGGTTGCCCAGCATTCTCGAGAACATAGGCTGCCCACGTGCCTTGAGCATTGGCTGGGGTCAGGGTCACACCTGTACAACCGGTTGGCATTTTGAAAATAACTCCCAAAGCCGAAGCACTTGGGGTAGCAGGTAAATTGAGGGTAAACGCCCCAGCCCCGATGTTGCTTTCAGCTAAACGACTGACAGGATTACTCGAGACAGAAAGAAGCACGGCTTTGCTTAAGGTTGGCGGAGTAAAGCCCAGAATTCCACCGCCAATGGTTAGTGGTACAGAACCCCCACCGCACGCCACTGCTAAGATAAGCAATGTGGAAACAACTATATTTTTTTGCTTCATGGTTTCCTTTACGAGAAGGCTGCTTTGTACTCGAGCAACCTTCGTAGCAGATACTGATGAGATACCCTCGAGTCAGACCATCTGACTTGAGGTTGACCGATTTAGCACAGACCGACTAAACTTGCGCCAGTGCAGATGCACAGGCGGCTAAAGATAATCCGAAATAGGGCAATTAAACCAATATATTTTACTTTCATACCAACCCCTTTTTGTAGTCTCGAGTTTGCGTGTTAAGAACTTCACATTGACTAATTAACAAAGCATCCGACCTCCTGCCAAACTCCTGTGTGGTTTTTGATGAGATGGAGTTTAGTTAAAGTGGCGTGAGTCGAACGTGAGTCAGTAAAAAGAACAAATCACGCTTTGGAAAATTTCAAACTCGAGACCAAAACTGCGGGTTGTTGATGCACCAAGTCAGCCAATGGTTGATGCAGCAAATCAAAGGCTTGCTCGAGGTTATAAAAAGCAGCTTTGCGTTTTAAGGTACTGAGTTGCTTTTCGTCCAAGTGGGCTTTTAGCATATCTTGGCTTAAAGCTTTGCGCGAATCGTCTTGATCGTGTTGCAATAAGTACTGACCTATAAATAACAGCAACGCCGCTTTCTCAAAATACCCTTCACGAAATGCCAAATACGAATAATCCGCCAGCAATTCAAACAGCGACAAGCTAAAACCAATCCGTTTGGCTAAAGATTCGGCTTGTGCCAAATAACGCCTTGCTGCGGTAAATACCCCGCGTCTGATGGCATTTGCACCAAGGTGTTCTAAAATTACTGCCGCATGGATTTTGTTCTGAGTGGCTTGAAAATGTAGCAATGTCTCGAGTAACCAAGTTCGTTCGGTTTCATAATCGTGGCGTTTACCAAAAACCAGTGCATGTTCACCCATCGTGGTTGCCATGCCGTGCTGGTCACCAAATTGTTGGAACAACAAGAAACTCTGGGTAAAAGCCTCTTCTGCTTCGTCCCATGAACCCAAAGCATAATGGCTACAACCAAGATCAAAATATGCCAATGGTTCTAGCCAAGTTACATGGTACTGTTGCGTGACCAACAAGGATTCTTGGCTATATTGAAGCGCATTTTGATGATCGAGTTGCTCTTTAGAAGAGATATACAATAGTCGCAAGGCTCGAGCCATCAGCACATAATCTTTGACTTCTTGTGCCAAAAGCAAGCCTTTTTGGGCATGGCTGCTCATCTTGGCGACCTGCATCTTTAAGTAACAGCAATACCCTTGAGACCAAAAACAATGCCCGCGCAAAGCTGGCTGGTCAGCTAACCTCGGATCAGTTAATAACTGAGAAAACCAAACCAATTGCTCTTCGATATAACCACGTTGGGAAAAAAACCGAATCATATTTTTCAGCATTTGGGTCAACCTGATTGGTTGATTTGTTAAACCCCAAGCAATGGCTAAACGAATATGTTCAAATTCATCTTGGGCTGCTAAATACGTCTCGTATTCTGTAGGAACACCAGTGTTGTCCCAAACTTTTTGGGCAATATCAAAACTCCACTCGAACAATCGCGCAAGGGTTTGATTTTTTTCTTCGTCCAGAAGATAAAACTGAGCATACTGACGAATTACTTCGTGCAGAAATAAGCGCTGGCTTCGTTTGGAAATCAGGCTTTTGTTGATCAAACCATGCAGCAAGCCCTGCGTCGCCCCAGTCAAAAACGTGGCTAAGGAAGGTTCAAAGCCGTCAGTTAAAACACTCAATTGTGCCAAAACACGCTGCTCGGTTTGGGTCAGTAAATTCCAAGAAGTTAAAAAAATAGCCTCTAAACTGCGATGTCGAATTGGTAAATCCAAAGCTGGTTGAACTGCCAAAACCTCTAAATTACGCTCGAGTTCAAGCACAATCTGCGCCAAACCGTAGACCCGCAGTAATCCCGCCGCCAGCAAAATTCCAAGTGGTGAACCCGAAACGGCTTTATGAATGCGCCCTATAAACTCGAGGTCGGTGCTGCGCCACGAAAAATGCAGGTCGTTGCGCTTAGCTTGACGTTCAAATAACAAAGTCGTTTCTTGCGATTCAAAAGGAAACAAATCATCTAGGGCAGGAAAACCCGTCACCTCGAGCAGTTGCTCATAACTCAAATTCAGGGCTTCACGGCTGGTGACAAGAATATGCAAAGCCCCAACTTGACCCAATAAATCAGCCACGATTGGCGCAGCCGCAATGATATGTTCAAAATTATCCAAGACCAACAGCAAATCTTTTTGTCCAAGAATATGCTTAATCTGCGTCATCACTTCTGTTCCAGCCGTCACCCCAAGTGCCTCAACAATCGCGGGCAGCAACTCCTCGGATTTAGAAACCGAGACCAAAGACACAAACACCACACCACCCAAGAATTTTGAACGCAAGGCGATTTCAAGAGCTAAACGGGTCTTACCAATTCCACCAACGCCAAGCAATGTGACCAAACGCTGCTCAGTGGCAAATAGATACTCAATTTGCTCGAGTTCGGCTTGTCTGCCAATCAGCGAATCTGAAACCACTGGAATCACCCGAAATGGCTCATATTGATTCTGCTCTGCCCAAGCCAGTAGACGCTTAATCTGATCATCTGGTTTTTCGGACAAAGTGCTTAAAGCAGCTTCGTGCAAACCGTAAATTTGTTTGCTAAAGACCAAATCTGCTGTCCCACGCTGCAAAGCCATTTGCACCAGTTTTGACTCGAGCGGCTCGAGTTGCACAGCGGCTAAAAACACCGCTTGGGCTTGGGTATCAGGCAGTGGCTGGGTGGCAAATTCAACTGCCCGAACAAACATCTGCCGTAAAGCCTCACGTTCGGTTTGCAACCACGTCTCGAGGTCTAACGCATCTGCCACAACCATGCCTTTTAAGAACTCACCTCGGTACAGTTTGCTTGCCTCGAGCCAGTGCTGGGCTTCATAGACTTTTTTGAACTGCCGCAAATCTGAATCGCTTTGGTATTGCAACCGCGAACGCTCGATTTGCAAGCCTGCACAAAAATCAAATTGCTTCGCCCGACGCAACAACTGCCGCAAGCGTACCTGTGTCACTTCGAGCGGCGCATCCGACCACAACAGCCCCATAATGCTCTCTCTCGAGACCCAATCACCCGCCAAAACCAGAATTGCCACCAGTACCGTCGAGCGCTCGAGTGGAATCGGAGCGTCTTTGAAATCTGGTGTACCAAACAAACGCAGCATAGGTTGGCAAAATTATACGCTGTAGACTAAAAAATCTCCAAGCCCAGACAGCGAAAACCACAGGAAAACCAAATTGTAGTTATTGGGTATGTCAGTGTTAGCTTGCCTATTTTGCAAGCGGCTGTCAGCCCGACTTATGGGTTTGAAATCTGGTGCGGCATTTGCGTAATTATTGGTAAACTGTCCGCATGACCAAATCCCCCAATCCCGAAATTATTGTCACCGAACTCGATGATGAACTGGTGCTGCTCAATCCTCGCACCCAAGCGATGTTCACCCTGAACGGCACAGGCAAAATCATCTGGCAGCACCTTGGCACGCACACCGCCGAAGAAATTGCGCTTAAAATTACGGAAACCTTTGAAATTGATTTAGCAACCGCCAAAAAAGACACCTTTGATTTACTCGAGTCATTAGAAAAATCTGGCTTGTTGGTATGACCGATGTCAAACTCGTTGGTATGACCGATGTCAGTTTGACCGAATTTGATTTTAAGCTGCTTGGACGGCGAATTTTTGGGTCTGCCTCGGTGGGTGCTGTTGCATTGTTACAGCGTTTATTTGATTTTCCTAGCCATGCCGATGCCCTCGAAACCAGATGGACTGTACAAGTTGCACAAGTCCAAAATGTCATTCCCAAACTCGAGAATTCTTATCTTGCAGCCGTGCATAACGGCAGTGTTGAAATTGCTAATTTGGAAAGCAGTACATTTATTAAGCTCGAGGATAATGCTGTGCAACTCGAACTTGAGGGTTCTGGCGCAAAGCTAACCCTTTACGGCTCGAGTCAAGGCTTAAGCGCTTGCCTGATGGTTGGGATGATCGAGGCGATTCGGGCTTCAGGAATTCTGCCAATGCACACTTCTATTGCCGCTAAAAATGGGATTGGCACAGCCTTTACGGGTGAATCTGGACGTGGCAAAACCACCACTTTAATTCACAGTATCAAAGCTGGTTTCTTGCCCATTTGTGAGGATTTTGCGTGGCTCGAGCCAAACAGCTTGGAGGTTTTTGGTTGTGACAGGGGTTTACGTTGCCTGCCCGACACTTTAGAACGGGTCAAGCGCTTTTTTCCAGATGTCCAGCCCATTGCCTTTGAAGTAGACAAGCACCTTGTTCCGTTTGAACAGCTTGCGCTACGGGCTTGGCATTGCCGTTTAGAGCGCCTTTGGACCCTCGAGCGGGACTTAACAAAGCCCACCCGTCTCGAGGTTCTGCCAGCCGCGCAGTGTGTCATGGCATTGTACGGGGCGACAGGCGTACCGCTGACTGCCCAAACCAGAGCGCTCAGCAGTTTGCAGATGGCAAGCCTAGCCAAACGCCTCGAGATTCGGCGTTTGCACATTGGGAATACGGTTTTGCCGTTTTAAGCTGAAAATGTAGGGTTTTTGACGGATTAACCAATTGCCCAACCAGAAATTTGTTTTTTCTCGAGGTCAAAAACCACACCAATCAGCACCACGGGTTTACCAGTTAATCCTGCCGCGTACTGCGTGGTCTTGGCTTGTTTTAGTGCAGCTTTGGCAGTACCACCAATTTTTATTTCAAAGACCATAAAATGCGTGAAGGTCTCGAGCAGAATATCCATTCGCCCTAAGCTGGTCTGAATCTGGCTTTGGGTCTTATATCCTGTACTGGTGAGCATCAAATGCAGCAAACTATGCACATAAGATTCGTGCTTAGGAAAAATTTCGTATGGCACACCCGCAAAAATATGATTAACTTCGCTAAACAACCCCTGCCAATCCAAAGCACCCAAGGCTTGAGCTAAGCGAATACCCATTTGTCCAATACGGCTTGGAAACATCTGGCTATACTCGAGTAACAAACTGCTCGAGAAGGCTTGGCGCACTTCTTGATTAGGATAAGAAAGGGTGTAGGTTGTCCCCAAAACACTTTTTTGGATTGAATCAATGGTTAAGTAACCTGTTTGGAACATCAGTCCAATGGGGTCTAAATGTTCAACATTGGTGGTACTGATGGTGTACGCATCCAACTGACTACCGTTAAACTCGAGTGGACTAATTTGGGCAGCGCGAATTAACTCAACTAAAAAAGTGGGTGTACCCGTTTCAAACCAAAATGACTTAAATTCTTTTTGGCTCAGAAAAATAAGAAAACTAAATGGGCAGTAAACCCTGTTTATTGCATCCCAAGAGTAGCCGTTGTACCAATGGGTGATTTGCTGCATTAAAACAGGCATCTCGAGTGATAAGTTTTTAGCAACAGCCTCGAGATGAGTTGGGAAAGTAGCATTTATTTCTTGTTTGGTGTACCCACAAATTAGAGCATAATCGGCGTTTAAGCTGATGTCTGACAGGTTATTCAGGTCTGAGAACAAACTGAGTTTACCAATTTTACTTCCAAACCACTTGACCAAGGCATTGTGGATTGGCTCAGGATTCAAGCCACAGAGTACAACTACGACTTAAAAAGCACCAATGCTCGAGATGCTTTTAGAGAACTGATTCTCGAGTTATCCAAAACCGCTAA